>NZ_JACFYJ010000229.1:0-1923 GCF_037126505.1 Paraburkholderia bengalensis | reverse complement strand
CCGCGACTGCACCGGCAGCCACCCCTACGGCTCCGTCCCCGACCGTCGCGACGCCAGCGCACAAGACGACGAAGCACATGCATAAAGTGAGTCACCACGTGCCGCACAAGAAGGCGGCGTTACAAGAGACGGCCTCGACGTGAAGCATCAGAACCCTGCTTCGGCGAGGCTTTACGCAAGAGGCCATCGGCGCTGCACAGGGTAATCGCTGGTTGGGTACGTAGACTTGGTCAAGGTGTCCGCGACGGCAGTCGATGGGCGTGGCTGCATTGAAGCCCCTCAAACAGCGCTGCCTTATGCGAAAGCGGGTGCCTTTGCTCACCACGTCTTGCGTCAGCGCATCGGATTCACGCACTGTCCAGATAGGGATAGTGGATGTTCAACGGACACGACGGTTCTTATGTCAACTCTCACCGCACTCGCCCTCCCCGGCGTCGTCGGCTATGCCCGCTGATCGACCTTAGAGGACGGTCGGCATTCCGCTGTTGTGCGGCGGCTGAACATTTGCAAACTCGTTCCTGAGGATTAATGCGAATCAACGGTATCCCGAGACTCTCCGCGTACATCGGTACACTCGGCACCGCGCGGCCGGCGCCGATCTCCACAACGACTGGGTTTCGAACCGCCCGCGCCACACTCCTGCCGCAATTGTTGCGCAGCCGTCTTCGGTCAACACGACGAAACTTCTTCGATGCGCGTTCAATACGGTGAGCTAGAACCGTTTCGTCATCCTACGCCGGACGGTCAACGAGCTTTACGACGTACCTGACGAACGCCCTCGTACCAATCGCGGCATTCTTGCCCACTGTAATGGCCGATACATCTCCAACAAGTATCGCCTTGCCGCCGCAAAACCGGTTTCCGAGGCCTTTCATTACGCCTCTCGGTGACTTATCTCCGGCCTCGGTGAGCGTCTAGTGCGCTCCTGGAAGATCCTGGTTGTACTCATGGTGGCTCGCTGTTTCGACAGCAGCCCCACCTTCACTAACTGGTCTGCCTGCTGCTGATAAGTTTTTATATTGGCGAGCTCGAAAGGAGCAGGTGCATCTCCCAACGCGTACTACATCGGTGCTATCGAGGTAGCTCTCTACGGCCTTGTTGAAGTTTTCCTTCGACGGATCCATCTTGCCGTGGCGCGCAGCAAGCGATATCCCCAAGAGCAGAGTTGCTGACGTCCGCGTTATTCTTGACGACGAGATCGTTTTCATTTTCCAGTAGTGTAAGAAAAATTAGCGTGCGACTGCTCAGTAGGTGTTTGGCAGCATGCCCCGACTTTCGCTAGTGCCATTGGCACCTGTTTTTGCGCACCGTTGCGGCGACCGCTGTGCAAATCGCGCAATACCGATGGAGCGCACGTCAAATCCAATTTCGCCTGCTGCGCGAACAGCTTGAACTGTCGTCCCTTGCGCGTATCGGTTTGGCGAGCGGTGCGGAGCTGCACGTGCATGTGGCGGCTATTGCGGCCGACTCCCACCAGCGTTAGCACCCATTACTCGTCGCCCGTCTTCGTTGCGACAAAATCATCGACCATCCCGGCGCGAAAGAACGCCTTCGCCTTAGCCGGCGTCCCCGTCTCAAATCCTGTTCAAACAGGTCGTCTGATATCGCCATGCAATTTCTCAGATCGGTCGATAGAAGCGTATCAATACGTTTCCCGAAAAGTCTCCCGAAAAATGTCGCAGCAGAAACGGAAAAGTGGCAGGCTCGACAAAAAGCGGATAGATTCATGGCGGCGCTCGCCGAAGTTGCGCTGGAGATAATCATGAAGCGCACCGTCGAAGACGAGGGATGGGTAATCAAAGCATCACCCATCACCATCGCGAAACAATTGCTTCTATCTCTAAAATGTCGCTGCGCGAAGTTTGTCGCTCAACCCCGCATCAAGTGGACGCACGATGACAATAAGGTACAAGGCTGGCCTGA
>NZ_JACFYJ010000228.1:0-1935 GCF_037126505.1 Paraburkholderia bengalensis | reverse complement strand
GGGAACAGTTCATCTCGTTCGACAAGAAGGCCGTGTCGCTCCTGACGAAGCAGGGCCATTCCGCCACACTGTTGTAATGAAGGTCGCCGGCCGGCGACCCTTCGCCAAGCCGTTCCATGGCTCGCGCAAGGTATCGATCAGCACCGCTGGTAGTCGCTCCCATATCCGAGCAAGCGCCGCCGGTATTTCCTTACCAAGCTTTGCTCGTCCCTTGCTCATCACCTCTCCGTATTCGCTCAGCAGCCCACGCAGTCCGTTGATCTGCATCGTGCGAAACTTCACCAACTGCTCGCGCATCCGGTGCAGCGCTAGCATCGCCTGCTGCATCTCGGTCTTTACCGCCACCGGCTTGCCCGGCTGTTGCACCGCTAGCCAGATCGCGCGGGCGTCCGCCGCATCGTTCTTGTTACGGATGTTGAACGCCTTCACGAACTCGGCCGGCATCAGCCTCACCTCGTGCCCCATCTGCGTCAGTTGCCGAGCCCAGTGATGCGCGCCTCCACAAGCCTCCATCCCAATCAGACACGGCGCTCGGTTGGCGAAGTGCTCGAGGAACTTGGCACGCTTGATCGGCTTGTTCACGATCTCTCCGGTTGTCTGATCGACGTAATGCACCTGGAAAACATGCTTGGCGATATCGACGCCCACGGCCATACTGTTCATCGCGGATCCTCCGGTTGCCGAGAAATGCCTGCATTTTCCACCTGGGCACATCGATGCCGCTGGCCCGCGAGGATCCACCGTCCTTTGCTTTCTCGCTCACGGGTGGGACGCGTTCATATCATTCCCTGAAATTTCGCCTTCCAGCAGGTCGCGTATAAACTCGACCCAAAGGAAGGAAGGCAGCGATGTCAAGGTACCGCACCAGGTGTATTCGGCGGAGTTCAGGGAAGCCGCCGTGCAACGAATCAAGGATGGGCAAGGCGTGAGCGCCGTGGCCCGCGAATTGGGTATGTCGACGCAGACCCTGCGCAACTGGCTGAAGGCTTTCGAGGCCGGCAAGCTGAATGGTCCCGGAGCGAAGGCCGTCACGGCGGAACAGATGGAGCTGTCGCGGCTGCGGGCGGAGAACAAGCGCTTGCAGATGGAGCTGGAAATCGCAAAAAACGCGGCGGCGTGTGTGCTATGAAAGCTGTTTGATCGATGAGGGTGGGCCCCTCGGTGCCGTCTTTCAGGAGAAGGCATCAAACCACTTCAAGCTGCGGCGTTTAAGAGACGCCGTGGTGAGCGTTGAAGCAAAAGGCGCAACGAATGGGGAAATTACGGTCGGCATTGACAATGAGCCGCAAAGGAAGTTGCTGGGATAACGCGCCGACGGAAAGCTTCTTCAACAGCCTGAAGAAGGAGCGCGTGCACGGCACGAGGTATCGCACGCATCGCGAAGCCGTCGCGGACTTGTTCGAATACATCGAAGTGTTTTATAACCGCAGTCGTCGTCATTCATCGCTTGGCTTCATGTCGCCAACCCAGTTCATGCAAGACTGGCTTGTGGCTCAGCGGACAAGGGATGCGGCTGCATAACATGGGGCCTCTGGAAGGCGAAAAACCGGGGGAACCTCAGAACACAGGGACCCAGGTTGTATGTTCCCGGAGAAATCAGGCCATACTCGGACTTCGATGAGGTCAGATTCTTGTCTGTCGATCAGAATCTCGTCGACTATCTCAAGGCCAGCAGATTTCCGTTTCGGGAAAATTAATGATTCGTCGCTACGTAGCTGGAAAAGCAAGATCTTAATGGAACGGAGGAGTGATGGGTTTCAGCGAGAGGATCGATTTCGACGCTCAAGATTTCGTTGAAACTGTTGTCTTGAGGGTTGTCGTTTCCCGAATAGCCGGTCTGACCTCGTGATCCGTAGGTGTGCGTAATTCGGATGTAGCAACCCGCGACCCTTTTGCCATCTCGATAGATAGTTCCTGTAAATCCGGTTTCCGACG
>NZ_JACFYJ010000227.1:0-2082 GCF_037126505.1 Paraburkholderia bengalensis | reverse complement strand
GGCGAACCGGTGCAAGACGATCGACCGGTTCAGCAGAAACTCGCCGCCTGATAGCCCCTGCCTTAACGTTGCCCGTACACCACTCTTGACGTTAGCTCGCTTCGGCTTGCAAAAGGCCGCATATAAGACCGCAGCCGATACCGCGCGCCTACCACAAGAAAAGCCGGTGCGGCGCCCAGTGCTGCCGGCACGTCCGGATACCTTCCTTTACGTACGCCCCGGCAATATAAAACGTCAACGAATCTGCCCGATAGACTTCCTGGAATGGAATCCAACGTGCTGGAGAATGCGAGATGCCGGGCATCAACGTTCGAGGCAGGCACCTGCTGTACAGGCAATTCGATTTTCAACTCGAACTGTCACGCGGTGCGTCCTGTATAGCAAGCTGCCAGACCGACGAGAGCTTGCGCCAGGAAGTCCAAAGCACTGTGCTTTCATTCCTTGAAACGCATGGTCCGGCAAGTCTTGAGATGTTTCGCGATGTGCTGGCCGTCAAGCTGTCTGCGCGCGGCCGACGTGACGCGGCCATGTATGTAGCCTCGTATCCCGTGCAGCCACAGGCGACGGTGTAACGCGACGACCAATGGCATTGATCATGACATCCCGCCCGGTTCAGCCGCCCAAATCGCCTCTAAAGCGAAAGAAGGATCGATCGACCCCTTTGTCATCCCGATATTTTAGGAGACGCGAGATGCTAAGTCCCCATGAGTTGGCCGCGTTGATGGTGATCAAATCCGCGCCCATCAGATCGATCTCGCTCAGGACGAGGTCGACGGCCTACTCGAGCGACAGCTGATTGCGCTGGAAGGAAATCGGCTCAGGTGTGCGACGAGAGTGCTTGACCCTCGACGACAATTCGATGCTTCGTGCGATAGCAGGGAATAGTATTGAGCATCTTTCGTTGGTTTCAACGCGTCAGCCTGATATATGGCCCATCTGGCTTAGCGCATTCGCGCTCAGGCCGGTCGAATTCGCACTGATTTTTACGCGTGGTGTGACATAGGTCGATTGCACGCCGCCTCGCGGCGTGACCTGCGCGCCAGACATCACCCAGACGCACTCCCGCTCGACGGCGGGTAGTGTACGACATAAGGATCGCAGGCGTGCAACTGCGACGCCTCTAGCGTCGCCGCCCAGCACGTCGAGCGTTGCCTGCGCGGCCGTGATCGCCATTTAATTGCCACCGAACGTATTGAAGTAGCGCATATCATGGCCGAAGCCGGCGACCACCTCTGGGCGCACCGCATGGCCAGCCACCGGGTAGCCGTTACCATCGGCTTGCCCAGCGTGACAATGTCGGGCACGACTCCTTGGCACTTCGATTACCGCTGAATTGACGAAGGGCGGCACGGTACAACTGGTGGGCTTCGGATCGTTTTCGACGGGCGTCCGGTCGGCGCGCACCGGACGCAATCCCTCGACGGGCGAAACCATTACGATCCCAGCCGCGAAAACCGTGAAGTTCACTGCAGGTAAACCGTTCAAGGAGGCCGTCAACGGGGCCTAGCGTGGCGGGCGCAGGAAAGCCGGCTGGAGGCCGCGCACACCATCGCCGGATACAACCTGCCCGCCGTGCGACTAGCCAAGGAAGCCGTCAACCGGGCGTTTGAGCCATTGAGTGAAGGCATGCTGCACGAGCGTCGGCTTTTTCATGCCGCGTTTGCGACGGAAGGTCAGAAGGAGGGCATGTTTGCATTTCTGGCCAAGCGTGGGCTCGTTTCGCCATCGATAGCCTCCGATTGAATCGTTTTTTCGAGTGTCGTTAGTGGCGCTTTGCTTTCGTGACTGACTTTCGAGTCTTCTTTGATAGTGCGTCCGCGCTGCGGAGAACAGCCGCGGACGCTTGTCGTTTCGACGATGTGCATTCGGCCGAGTTAATAAAGGCGGCGCGGCACTTGATTACAGCGCGCCTGCTAACGCCGTGGCGTTACGTTTCGCGCCGCCCGGATCGAAAGGTTCTAAAACCGGTGGAGGATGCCGACGATCGCAAGTACCTGGGTCGAACTTCCTGCAATGCCGAACGAACCGATCGAAGCTTGGGCCTCGCGCGTGCCGCCCGTCGCCACACGTTGAAGGCCGCTT
>NZ_JACFYJ010000226.1:0-2230 GCF_037126505.1 Paraburkholderia bengalensis | reverse complement strand
CCATTGCGACCTGGTATCCTGGCGGCATGACAAAAGCAAACCGCAAAGGCTATCCGACTGATGTGTCAGAATGGAATGAACGCGCCCCGCTCTGGAAACGCACGGATCATCGAAAGCAGCAGGAGCAAAATGTAAGCCTTATCAAGCCCTCTGCGAGGAGGTTGCCATGAAGCTCATGCCAGTCGGAGTCGACATCGCGAAGAATCTGTTTCAGGTTCATTATGTCGATCAGGAAACCGGTCAGGTTGTCAACAAGGCTATCAAGCGTTCAAAATTTCTCGAGCACTTTGCGAATCGAGCGCCGTGCCTTATCGGGATGGAAGCATGTGGTGGCGCGCACCACTGGGCCCGACAACTCGAAAAGATGGGCCACAAGGTCAGACTCATGCCCGCGCAGTTCGTGAAAGCCTTCAATATCCGCAATAAGAATGACCCAGCCGATGCCCGCGCGATCTGGCTGGCTGTCCAACAGCCGGGCAAACCGGTTGCGGTAAAGACAGAAATGCAGCAAGCGATGCTGGCGCTGCACCGCATGCGCCAGCAACTCGTAAAGTTTCGCACGATGCAGACCAACAGCCTGCGCGGACTGCTCGCCGAATACGGAGAGGTAATGGGTAAAGGCCGGGCGGCGATGAACAAATCGATACCGCAGGTGCTTGCGCGGATTGCCGAACGCCTACCCGCCATGCTCATCGATACGCTACGCGAGCAGTGGAACCGACTCGCGAAGCTTGATGAGCAGATCGCAGAAATTGAACGACGCATGCGTCAATGGGTCATCGAAGATCACGCAGTCAAGGCGATCAGCGACATACCCGGAGTTGGACTGCTAACAGCAACCGCGGCCGTTGCCACGATCGGAAACGCGAAGGCTTTCCGGTCCGGCCGGGAGTTTGCCGCCTGCATCGGAATTGTGCCGAAGCAGACAGGCTCCGGTGGCAAGATCAACCTGCACGGCATCAGCAAGAGAGGTGATTCCTATTTGCGCACGTTGCTCATTCACGGCGCGCGCAGCGTGCTCCGTCACGCGAAGCAGCCCGATCCCTGGCTCGAGCAGATCAGCAAACGTCGTCCACCGAACGTCGTAGTTGTGGCACTCGCCAACAAAATGGCAAGGACGATCTGGGCTATCATTGCGCACGACCGACGGTACGAGAAGACCTACACAAGCGTCAAACCGGCGTGAGCGCGCTCGCTCAACCGCCGACATCGATAGTTATGCGAGGGCAAAAGACTCGAAGGTTGCGCAGGTGTGTGTGGTGACAAACCAGGTTGGACCGGGACTCGCCAATCCTGAATTCTTCGTGGAGCGTCGAAGCTCGATGTCAGAATGAGGAGCGAGTCAGCGGATTTCATACGGGCCCGCAGCATACTGTATCAGCTGCAATCCAGGCCGAATATAGATCTGCAGCCTATCCTGTCTACGCCAAAACGCACGAATTCCTGGCGCAAAGGGGCGCGTTCATATAGACGAAGAATGGAGCTTCGCGGCCCCCTATCTGACGTTGATGGACGTAAGCGCGCCGCAACGCAAATACGACCTTCGCGAAATGTTTAATGCACTACGCTGGATTGCGCGTGCCGGTGCACCATGGCGGATGCTACCGAATGACTTCCCGCCTTGGGAAATGGTGTATCAGCAGACTCAACGCTGGCTGCAGGCAGGTTGTTTTGAGAATATGGTCTGCGACCTGCGCTCAGTCATTCGTGTGGCCCAGGGACGGCGGGGGCAACCCAGCGCTGTCATTCTGGATGGTCGCACCTTGCAGTCGACCTGTGAGAGCGGCCCACGTGCGGGCTATGACGGCTATAAGCGCAAACGCGGCAGCAAGGTCCCTATTGCAGTAGACACGCTGGGACATTTGCTGGCCGTACACGTGACGCCAGCAAATGAGCAGGAACGTGCGCAGGTGGGCGAGCTTGCGCGTCAGGTACAGCAGGTCACTGGAGAAACGGTCAAGGTGGCATTCGCGGATCAGGGATACACCGGTGAAGACGCCGCGCAGGCCGCAAGCGATGAGGGCATTGATCTGCAGGTGATCAAACTGCAAGAGGCAAAGAAGGGTTTTGTATTGCTGCCCCGGCGATGGGTGGTTGAGCGCAGCTTTGGCTGGCTCAATCGCTTCCGCCGCCTCGCTCGGGACTATGAAAGACTACCCGAAACTCTTGCCGGGCTTCATTTCGTGGTCTTTGCGATGCTCATGCTCGTTCATGCAGTGCCTGTATTTCA
>NZ_JACFYJ010000225.1:0-2262 GCF_037126505.1 Paraburkholderia bengalensis | reverse complement strand
CCGCCGGCGCGCGGCTGCCCTCCTGGTCGGATTTAGCCGCTCAGCTCGGCGTGTCCCGGGGCACCGTGCGGGCCGCCTATGAACGTCTGATCGACGAGCAGTTCGCGATCGGTTTGGGCGCCGCCGGCACCCGGGTAGCCGCGCGGCCCTTGTCAGCGACGACCGAATGGTCGCCGGACGCGGCACCGCTTCCGGATCTCTTCTACGACTTCAGCACGGCCCCTTTGGCGTTTCAGATGGGTGTGCCCGCCCAGGACGCCTTTCCGTTCAAGCTCTGGTCGCGCATTCAGGCACGCGCGGCGCGCCGGGCGGCAGCGGCTCCTGTCGGCTACCCCGATCCACGCGGCGATCCGGATCTGCGACAGGAGATCGCAGCATATCTTGGCGTCTCGCGTGGGCTTCGATGCAGTCCCTCCCAGGTCTTCGTCACGGCGGGTTTCTCCGGCGCGCTCAATCTCGCGATTCGCGCCCTGCGCGTGGAGGGCAGACAGGCCTGGCTGGAAGACCCTGGCTTTCCGCTCACGCGTACGGCCCTCGGGCTGGCCGGCATGACGGTGGCAGGGGTGCCCGTGGACGCACACGGGCTCGATATCGACGCAGGCATGCGGATCGCGCCCGAAGCCTCCCTCGTGGTGGTGACACCTGGACAGCAGGCGCCGCTCGGGATGACGATGTCGCTCGCCCGACGGATTTCGCTGCTCGGCTGGGCGAAACAACACGACGCCTGGATCGTCGAAGACGATTATCTCGGCGAGTTGCAGCTGAAAGGACGGGCCGCACCGGCGCTGGCCTCACTCGATCAGGACGGGCGAGTGCTGCACATCGGGACCTTCAGCAAGACGATCAGCCCGGCACTGCGCCTGGGATTTCTTGTAGTCCCGCCTGACATGGCACGCCGGTTTGGTGACGTCGCGGCGTGTCTCGCGCCCGCCCCGGCTTCGTCCGAACAGCACGCCGTAACGGAGTTCATGCACGACGGACACTATCTTCGCCATCTGCGGCGTATGAAGCGTCTTTATGCCGACCGACAGGAAGCCCTGGTTCGTTGTCTGAGGGAACTGCCTTCGGATTCAATCAAAGTGCAGGCCGCCGCCGGCATGACCGTGGTGGTCGCGCTGCCTCGATCCGTATCGGATACGGATATCGCTTCCCGGGCGCGACTGTTCGGGCTGGCCCCGGTTCCTCTCTCACCTTGGTACACACGCAATCCGGGGCAGCAAGGGCTGCTGCTCGGCGTCACGAATTTGAATGAAAGGACGTTGGCCGCCCACTGCTCTCGCCTTCTGGAAATCGTTCGCGGCCGCCACTGACGGACAAGCCACCCGGTCTTCACTCGCGTTCTTGGTGCATCGAAATCGTTCATTCCTGGTGCTTTTGCGTGCCCCAATGCCACATGAAAATGGAGGGCACAAAGGAGCCAGACATCATGAACATTCGATCCACCGTAACAGCTGTTAGCACAGCCATGGCCTTTGCCATCGCCGTGCCGGCCTCGGCGCATGGCGCGGCTGAAACCGTCACACCCAACTTTCAGCACGCCATTCCCAACATCCCCGGAAAGTCGTTGACCGCCGTCGTCGTCGATTACCTACCGGGCGCAGCGTCGCCCGTTCACAGGCATGCAGACTCGGCTTTCATCTATGCCTATGTCGTGTCAGGCGAGATCGAGTCGCAGGTGGATGATGGTCCGAAGCGCGTCTACCACGCCGGCCAGAGTTACTTCGAGGAGCCTGGCGCCGTTCACCGCATCAGCCGCAACGCAAGCGGAACGCAGCCTGCGAAGCTGCTCGCCGTCTTTGTCTCGAACAGCGACGACCAGGTCCTGACTACCCCCGTCAAGTAAATTACCGCATCAAGGAGTCACATCATGAGCAAGCGTCTTGACTACACCCAGATTGCGCCTGCGGGCGTCAAAGCACTTGGCGGCGTCTACGGCTACGTCATGCAGAGCGACCTGTCGCCGGTTCTCGTGGACCTCGTTTACCTGCGCGTCTCACAGATCAACAACTGCGCTTATTGCCTCGACATGCATACGCGCGACCTCCTCCAAAAAGGCGTGAAGGTCGACAAGCTCGCGCTCGTGCAGGCATGGAGGGAAGGGGGCCAGCTGTTCGACGAGCGCGAGCGTGCAGCGCTCGCCTGGGCCGAATCAGTAACCCTCGTGGCACAGACCGGTGTACCGGACGTAGCCTACGAGGCAGCCCGCGCCGTGTTCAATGAGCGCGAACTGGTTGACCTGACCATCGCGATCAGCCTGATGAA
>NZ_JACFYJ010000224.1:0-2271 GCF_037126505.1 Paraburkholderia bengalensis | reverse complement strand
GCGTCGCAGATAGCTGGCGGATCCAGGCAAGCGGGCTGCCGCACTGGGCGCCGCCTGGTTTGCCCGCTGAACTCACTCCGGAAGCGCACTGAGCCGGAAGAAATTGCGCGTATCTGCATCAGGCACACCGAACCATCTCGTGTACAAGGCCGGAAACTCCGAGGAAACGAAAAGATGGCTCAATGTGCGATCAACCAGCAGTCTCAGATCGTCGTCTCCCCGCGCCATTCCGATGGCCACGGGCAGATAGGTAAAATGACGATCGAGTACCGTCAGGTCACCCGACGCCGGACTGCTGCTGGCGACTGCGAGCAACAGCGAACGTTCGCCAAAAAACACGTTCGACTGGCGGTCTAGAACCCTGCGTACGCCTGCCTGCACATCGGTGACAGGAATGACGGACGCCGTAATCTGGAACTGCGCAAGCCTTCCGCCGAGCCAGCGTTGTGCGGGTGAACCGTCGATAACCGAAATGGTCTGCCGCGAAATCAGCTGTGCCGGTACCGCGCGCCAGGTGGGATGCGATGGACTTGCTCCGGACAACACTTCCTTCAGCCCGGCCGGCGCATCGGAGCGCACAACCGCGCCGATGCCACCCGGATATACGGGGATGGAGAACGACATGCCGGCCCTGCCCACAAGCGTATCGGCGTCTCCGCACAACAGATCGATCCGGTGTTCCTGTACGGCGCGCATGCGGGCGTCGGGTGTGACGGCTATCCAGTTGATTTTCAGCGTGCCGAGACCACTTTCAGTCTTGATCGCGTCGGCGATCGTCTGGCACAGTGCGACGGTGTACCCGGTGATGCGGCCAGTCTGGTCCTTGTAGGAAAACGGCTGCGCGTCGCTGAGGTAGCCCAGATTGATCGTGCCGGACTGTGTGACTCTCGCCAGCGTTCCCGCTAAAGCAGGCTCACCCGCATGAGCTGGCCGTGGCAGCAGGCCCGCCAGCACCAGACAAGCGATTGTCAGTGCCGCCGCCGCAGAGGCTGCGGCCGCGCGTCCAGAGGAAGTCACCGCGGCGAACCGGAAGGCCATGAAGCCGTAGATCACATAGCCGATCGCCATGACCAGCATGCCGCCGAGCACAGCGTCCTTGCCGGACGCATAGATCGCATAGACCGAGTACGCGAGCGCGATGACCGTGACGATCGCATTGACTCGGTATTTCGTCGGTGCTGTTCCTGCGTTGCGCATCATTACGAACAGCGCCGACAACGAAATGATATACGGCAGCACATTGGTGACGACGGCCAGATTGACCAGTGCGGCGAACTGTTCACTCAGGTTCGGCGAGATGGTTGACAGCGCCATCAGCGACTGGACAACGCCCATGATGACCATGCCTGCGATAGGTGCGCCCATCCTGTTCGCCCTGCCGAAAATGCCAGGGAACATCCTGCTGTCCGCGGCATCTTTAGCCGTCTGGGCCAGTGTGAACTGCCATCCAAGCAACGATCCCACGCATGCGAGTGCCGCAAGCGCCATCACGATCGAACCGACCGCCGGGTTGAACATGCGCGCAAAGGCGAGACCGAATGGGCCTGTCGACGCGGCGAGGTCTGCATTGGGCACGATTCCCTGGATGGCTGCCGTGGACAAGATATAGATCACTGCCGCCCCCAGTGTGCCGAACATGCACGCCAACGGAACGTCGCGCTTGGGATTCTCGACAGCCGATGAGTTCTGGACTGCCGATTCCATCCCGAGGAACGCCCACAGGGTCAGCGAAATGCTTGAACCCATGCCCTCAAGCAGGCTGACGCCCTTCGGATTCCAGGCAGCGGCAAATGTTCCGCCGTGGAACCAGAACCAGCCGGCGATCGAGATGAACCCGACGGGCAGGATGACGCCCCATACGGTCACCGCTCCAATCCGTCCCGTGACTTTCGGGCCGCCAAAGTTGGCGACAGTTGTGAGCCACAGCAGAGCGATCACACCAATGCAGGTTGCGACCGGTGACGATGTGAGCACAGGGAAGAACGCCGCGAGATAGCCGAGCGCCGAGCTTGCGACAGCGACGTTCGCGATGGCGATCGACAGAAAGTACAGGAAGAACACCTGGAAGTATCCGTCCTTGCCATAGCCATCCTCCGCATAGGCTGCCATCCCTCCCGCGCGCTGGTTGAGCAGCCCTGCTTCGGCGAAACCATAAGCAATAGCCAGCGACCCGACCGCCGTCACGAGCCACGACAGCAGGGAAATCGCTCCCACCTTTGCCATATTCGTCGGCAACATGATGATGCCCGAGCCCATCATGTTTACCGTGAC
>NZ_JACFYJ010000223.1:0-2340 GCF_037126505.1 Paraburkholderia bengalensis | reverse complement strand
CCTCAACTGGCGCTCGCCAAAAGCATGAACGTCGCGGCCTATCCCACCACGCTCTTTTTCGATGCCGAAGGACGACTGCTGGAGAAACACCTGGGCCGGATCCGTGCCGCTGGAGGCGCCGCTTTGCTGCGTCCCGTCCGTCTGGCTCGCGGATTTCGTGCTGTCGCTGTTGTTCGCGCTGTCGGCGGCGCCGGTGTTGTTCGACGCGTTATTGGCGGGCGGCACGTCGTGCACGCTGCCGCCCGAGCCATTTGAAGCCGGCTGCGAGGGCGAGGGCGTCGCGCCCGGCGCGGGCGTCGGCGCGGCGGCCTGATTTTGCGCGGCGATGCTCTGCTGCAGCGTGGTCGAGAACGGCAGCACGCTGCCCGCGTTCGCGCCGTTCGACGCGTTGCTGCCCGACGTACCGCTCGTCGTGCCGAGCAGCGAGGTGATCAGTGAAAGAGGCGACATGCTGGATCTCGTGTAGTCGTGTCAGTCCGGTTGCGCGACCTGCGATGCGTCGCGCGCGCGAGGCGTCGTCATGCGCCTTCCGCGCGCATCCGCAGAATGCGCGCGCCGTGTTCGTCGGCGTCCCGTTGCTCGCGGCGTGCCGCGAGCCTGGCTTCGGCGGCGATGCCGCGTGCTTCCAGTACTTCGTAAGAACCGAGCTTCTGCTTGCTTTGCTGCCATTCGGGCTTGGCGGCCTCGACGCGCGCCGTCGCCGTTTCCAGCAACTGGCGCTGCTGGCCGATGGCGGCGTCGAGCGTGTCGATGAACGCCTGAAAGTTGCGCATGTTGCCGGCGGCCATGCCCGCTTTCGCCGTCTCGGTGAAACGGCGGTGGTATTCGTCGCGGTACTCGATGAGCGCGTTCAACTGCGCCTCGACGTCGTTGCGCTCGCGTTGCACGCGGCCGAGCTTGCGCGCGGCTGCATCGACATCGTCTTGCGCCAGGCCAATCAGCGTTTTGATCGGGAAATGCTTGCTCATCCAGTCGTTCTCCCTTAGCCGAACAGCGAGTCGAGGTGCGCGAGGCTGGTGTCGAACCCGGCGCTTTCGCGAAAACCCTGTTGCAGGAATGCTTCCATGCGCGGATACAGCGCGATGGCCTTGTCGAGCACGGCGTCGCGTCCCGCCGAATACGCGCCGACGTTGATCAGGTCGCGGTTGCGCTGATAGCGCGACAGCATCTGCTTGAACTGGCGCGTGCGGTCGAGATGCGCGTCGCTGATGAGCGCCGTCATCGCGCGGCTGATCGACGCTTCGATGTCGATGGCGGGATAGTGGCCCGCTTCGGCGAGCGCGCGCGACAGCACGATATGGCCGTCGAGAATCGCGCGCGCCGAGTCGGCGATCGGGTCCTGCTGGTCGTCGCCTTCCGTCAGCACCGTATAGAACGCGGTGATCGAGCCGCCGCCTTCGGGGCCGTTGCCCGTGCGTTCGACGAGCGCGGGCAACTTCGCGAACACGGAGGGCGGATAGCCCTTGGTCGCGGGCGGCTCGCCAATGGCAAGCGCGATCTCGCGCTGCGCCATCGCGTAACGCGTCAGCGAATCCATCAGCAGCAGCACGTGCTTGCCCTGATCGCGGAAATATTCGGCGAGCGACGTCGCATACGCGGCGCCCTGCATGCGCAGAAGCGGCGACACGTCGGCGGGCGCGGCCACCACGACCGAGCGCGCGAGACCTTCCTCGCCGAGAATCTGCTCGATGAATTCCTTCACTTCGCGGCCGCGTTCGCCGATCAGGCCGATCACGATCACTTCCGCGCTGGTGTAGCGCGCCATCGTGCCGAGCAGCACCGATTTGCCGACGCCCGAGCCCGCGAACAGGCCCATGCGCTGGCCGCGTCCGACGGTGAGCAGCGCATTGATCGCGCGCACGCCGACGTCGAGCACTTTATGAATCGGCTCGCGATGCAGCGGATTGATGGTCGGCGCCGTGAGCGGCGCGTCGTTGCGGGCGTTGAGCGGGCCGAAGCCATCGAGCGGCTTGCCCGATGCATCCACCACGCGGCCGAGCAATTCCCAGCCGACGGGCAGACGCTTCGCGCCCGCCATCGGATCGGCGATGGGCGCCGTTTCCAGCGGATAGACGCGCGCGCCGGGCAACAGACCCGCGACTTCCGTCGTCGGCATCAGAAAGAGCTTGTCGCCCGAAAAGCCGACCACTTCGGCTTCTGCCATCGCGCGCGTGCTGCCGTAGGGCAGTTCGATCATCACTTCCGCGCCGACGGCGAGCCGCAAGCCGACGGCTTCGAGCAGTACGTCTTGCCGTCCGGCGAGACTTCCCACTTCTCTGCGAGGCCCGGCTCGACCTTCGTGCCGCCGCGTTCGAATTCGACGAGGCGGTTGTAAACGGT
>NZ_JACFYJ010000222.1:0-2452 GCF_037126505.1 Paraburkholderia bengalensis | reverse complement strand
TCGCTTCGATTTCGACGACCAGCGTACCCAGCACGTTGATGCCGAAAGACTGGCGGCTTTGCCGGTATTCGGGGTAGCGCGCCATCGGCGTCGAGATGTCGCGCCCGGCGCGCACCGTGCCCGTCGACATGCGCTATGCGCGCACCTGCTACGACCATATGGCGGGCGAACTGGCCGTGCGCGTCTACGAAAAGCTCGTCGACGGCGGTCTGCTGACGGCCCACGGCGACGCGCTGGACGCGACGCCCGACGGCTCGGCGCTGCTCGCCGACTGGGGCATCGACGTCGCGCAGCAGCGCACACGCCGCCGCCGCTTTGCCTGCACCTGTCCAGACTGGAGCGAGCGGCGTCCGCATCTGGGCGGCGCGCTCGGCGCGGCGCTGCTGGAATCATGGTCGCAGCGCGGCTGGGTCGAGCGCACCGACCGGCCGCGCATCCTCCGCGTGACGCCCGCTGGCCATCGTCAATTCGACGCATTTCTCCTCCACTGACGCACGCTTGGCCGGCGATGCGCAGCGCGACAACTTTTGTTACAGCGCCGTCGCAGTGGCTTACAAATGAGAGGGCCTTGAAACAGGCCCCGCAGGTAGAGTGATTCCACCCGGCGTCGCGTTGCGCGGCGTCCGATGGAGCGACGACAACCATGAACACATCACTCACCACACCCGGCCCGACATCCCCGCAGTCCGCATCCCGCCGTGCTTCGCTCGTGACGCTCGCCATTGCGGGCGCACTGGCTGCGTTGGCGTTGCAGCCGGCGTGGGCGCAGCAGCCGAATGACCCGCAGTCCGCGCAATCGGCGGCGGACGGCGATCCACCCAGCCGTGTCGCGCGGCTCAACTACATGGCGGGCACGGTCACGACGGAGCCGGCGGGCGCGTCCGACTGGTCGTACGCGCAGGTCAACCGGCCGCTCACCACGGGCGACCAGCTGTGGAACGACAAAGGCGCGCGCTCCGAACTGCACGTCGGCTCGACGGCTGTCCGCATGGGCGGACAGACCAGCCTCGACATCCTCAACCTCGACGACAACAGCACGCAGCTGAAAGTCGCGCAAGGCACGCTGTCGACGCGCGTGCGCGCGATCGCGCCCGGCACGTCGTATGAGATCGATACACCCAACGTTGCGCTCGGCATCAACGGCCCCGGCGACTATCGCGTGGACGTCGCGCCGGACGGCAGCGCGACGACCGTCGCCGTGCGCAGCGGCAGCGCGACCGTCTACGGCGACAATGGCCAGGTGCCCGTCGCGGCCGGGCAGCAGATCACGTTCACGGGCACGAGCCTGCAGCAGACGGCCGACAGCCGCGTGGCCGGTCCCGACGCGTTCGACGAGTGGGCGGCAGGCCGCGACGCCGCCGAGGACCGGTCGGTATCCGCACGCTACGTGTCGCGTGAAATGCCCGGCTATCAGGATCTCGATGCGAACGGCACGTGGCGCAGCACGCCGCAATACGGCGACGTGTGGGTGCCGAGCCAGGAGCCGCAGGGCTGGGCGCCGTACCGCAACGGCCACTGGATCTGGCAGGCGCCGTGGGGCTGGACATGGGTCGACGATGCGCCGTGGGGCTTCGCGCCGTACCACTATGGCCGCTGGGCTTATGTCGACGATGCGTGGGCCTGGGTGCCGGGGCAGGCGGTCGCCAGCGAGCCCGCCTATGCGCCCGCCCTCGTTGCCTTCGTCGGCGATGGCGGCGATGGCGGCGGCGACTGGGGCGTGAATCTCGCCGTCGGCGGTGTGGCGGCAGCGGGTCTTGCATGGTTCGCGCTCGGGCCGGGCGAGCCGTGGCATCCGCATTGGGGGCACGACTGGAGCCCACGCTATTACCAGCGCGTGAACAACACGGTGATCGTCAACAACCGCGTCGACATCCATAACAACTTCCACAACACCTACCTCAACTACGGCAGGCCGGGCGCCGTGACGGCAATGCCCGCGACGGCCTTCGTCCGTGGACAGCCGACCAACCGCTTCGCCCATCCCGCCGATCCCGCTCAATGGCGCAACGCCCGCTTCAGTGCGGGCGCACCGGGCATCGCGCCCGTCAAGCAGAGCTTCGGACCGGGCATGCGCAACACCGCTTACCGGCCGCCCGCAAACGTGATGGCGCGGCCCGTCGTCGGTACGCGCGAGCCGGGCGTACCGGCGGCATATCACGACCGCCTCGCGCAACACTTCGCGCAGGGCGGCCATGGACGCGTGCCGGGCGCGGGCGAGCCGTTCGTGCGCACGGCCGTGCCGGCGCACTTCGGCGGACAGACGCTCGGCGGCAACGAGCCCGTCGCGAATGTGCGCCTGGTGCGCTCGCATGCGCCGGGGCAGACGGCGGATGTTCGCGGTGCTCCAGGTGGTCCGGGTGCCCCCGGCGGTCAGCGGCCCGGCGGCAGCGCGGCGCCTCAGGTCGACGCACAGCAGCACGGCGTGCCGGGGCAGCCGCAGCACGGCTTTGCG
>NZ_JACFYJ010000221.1:0-2562 GCF_037126505.1 Paraburkholderia bengalensis | reverse complement strand
CGGCAACGTGCCGTGGACGCTGCATCATCAGCATTGGGATCACGAGATGCTGAAGCCGGCGTCGCAATGCAAGCCGATCGAGTATCCGAAGCCGGACGGGAAGCTGACGTTCGACCGGTTGTCGTCGGTGTTCATCTCGAACACCAATCACGAAGAGAACCAGCCGGCTCACCTGACGCTCAAGGATTCAACGGTGCCCGTGAAGGTGAACCTGCAGACGTACGCGGGCCCCGAAAGCCGCTACTGCCCCGCCGCTGTCTACGAGTTCGTGAAGAACGACGACGGCAGCGAACGCCTCGTCATCAACGCGCAGAACTGCGTGCACTGCAAAACCTGCGACATCAAGGACCCGACGCAGAACATCGTCTGGGTGACACCGGAAGGCGGCGGCGGTCCGAACTATCCGAACATGTGACGTGAGGATCGACATTTTCGGTGCCCTGCCGCGCGGGCCGCTCACGTGCGCAGCAACGAAGCTTCCGCATCCATCCAGTCGGTGCGAGGCGGGTTGAAGATATCGTACTCGAGCGTGTCTTCCAGCACGACAGCCCGGTGGATTATGCCGGAAGGAATCACAATCACTTCGCCTGCCCGGACAATCACCCCATTGGTATTATCGCTTAACCAGAAATGCATTGCGCCCTCGACGACGAAGGTGAACTGTTCGTTCGGATGGGCGTGCTCAGGTACGACGTCGCCGCACCGTAGTATGACCTGACCAATCATGATGTGCTCGGATGTAATGAATCGGCGGCTAACGCCCCCGAGAATAATCTCGCTGGGGCGGTCGATCCACCGATAGAGCTGGCTTGCATCGGACAAGGGTAGTCTCCAATTCGTGTGTGCTGCATTGGCGCTGTCACCAATAGCCACGCCGCAATACCGCGTAATGGTCGTCACTTCATCGGCTACGAGAGATTTGGATCACTTTCTTCCGAAGCGACGGGCCGGTCAATCAGACCTTCGATTACGTTCCGTGCAACGAGAAAATCACGTTTGATAGAAAAGCCGGGCAGCGCGTGGGCGCGAGGGCCGGTCCGTGTTCTTGCGAGCGAGGAAGCAACCCGTCTGCTGGCGTTCGCGCACCGTGACGGTCGAATCGAGATTACGGTCGCTGGCGCAAGCGGCATTGTGGCAACGCCCGGAATTTCCAGGCCGGAGAGCTATGCATTTTCAGCGACTTGCACGACGATTTTCCCGAATGCCCCGCGTTGGAGATGTGCGAATGCTCGCGGAACTTCGTCAAATCCATATGTCGCGTCGATGACCGGCTTGATGCGATGCATGTCGATCATTCTCACGAGGTCTTCAAGCGCGCGTCGTGGGCCCACAGAGATTCCTACGATCGACGCTCGGCTACCAAGCAGCGGCATGACGGGAAAATTCATTCGATCGGATTGCAGCAGCCCGATGACAGAAATACGTCCACCCGGCGCGAGGGCCTGCAAGGAGCGTTCGATGTTGTCGCCCGCCGCCATTTCGAGGATATGATCCGCACCGCGACCATTTGTTAGATCCAGGACTGCACGGTGCCATTCCGGTGTATTGCGACGGTTAATCCCATGTTTCGCGCCCAGTGCAAGCGCCTGCGCGAGCTTGGCGTCACTACTACTAGTGACGATCACGTTCCCGCCGTTTGCTGCTGCGATTTGAACAGCGAACAGCGATACGCCACCTGTACCCTGCACGACGATTGTGTGTCCCGCGTGCACATGGCCAAGCTCCACGAGCGCCATCCATGCGGTCAACGCTGCGACCGGTAGCGTGCTCGACTCGGCGGCGGTCAGCGATGTTGGGGCAAGTACGCACCAGTCGCCCGGCATGGCCACGTACTCGGAGAGAACTCCCTGAATCGGGCCGCCTTGCGTGGGGGCGTCAATCCACGACATTGGGGCTCCGTCGATCCAGCCCGCGATGAACGCAGAAATCACGCAGTCCCCCACCTTGAAGCGCGTGACGCCTTCGCCGAGGGCCACCACGCGGCCAGCCATGTCCGACGCGGGCGTAAATGGGAACTTTAACGGCACACCCATCCCGTTCTCCGCTACTTCGCCATCCCGGTAATTGAGCGAGACTGCCTCCACTTCGACGAGTATCTCTCCTGGGCCCGGTACCGGAATAGGAACATCCTGAATGCGAAGCTTGTCGAGGCCGAGTGATGGAATTTCCCATCGCTTCATAATGTTGTTCATTCGAAACTCCTGATGTACAGAACTCGTAAGATCGCCTCCCAAAAAATTGGGAACCGAATTGAACCGATCCGTCGCCGTGTTCAAGATGCGATTAATTGCTATAAATATAGATTGGATATCGACATCTGATAAATCGATCGCTGGCTAATTTATCGTTCGTACGCACCGGACAATTCTTATCGGCCGCCTTCGACCGAACTTGCGGTGATCTCTTTCGGCACACGGAGTTCATCGTAGGGCTGCGCGCGGAACATGACGATCTTGATTAAAACGAGCTAACGTCAAGAGTGGTGTACGGGCAACGTTAAGGCAGGGGCTATCAGGCGGCGAGTTTCTGCTGAACCGGTCGATCGTCTTGCACCGGTTCGCC
>NZ_JACFYJ010000220.1:0-2683 GCF_037126505.1 Paraburkholderia bengalensis | reverse complement strand
GAAGCAGTCAAGGTCACGCTTGGCCCCGGTGGCCGCAATGTGATCGTCGAGCGCGTGCCCGGTGCCCCGCTCGTCGCTAATTCGGGCGTGGTCGTGGCTCGTCCATCTCCCGTCGTGAGATTGAGCACGATCCCGTGTTGCTGGGGAGGCATTTTCGCTGGCTCATGCTCGGGCTCGGCGTCCCGCAAGAGCATCCCGGGGCAGCCGGACAATGAGGCACGGCGACGAACTCCTCGGGACGCGAGCCCGCCCAGCCAGCGACGGCTGCGCGGCAACGTCTATCAGCGCTCCGTTCCATTCCTGGACCGCATCGCCCAAATGCATCGGTTGCTTGACGATGCAACCCTGCAAGATCGATCAGATCTGTCTCCGGCCGCGCAACGAACGCGTCGGCTTCGCGAGCAGCCTGGGCAACCAGTACCCGCTCACAAGTGACCGACTCTGTTCCGCTTGCCGTTTTCCGATGGCCTTGCACGGGCCGAATGGCAGGAATTGCCGGCGCGATTTTTGAAATTGCGTAAAACAGCAGGGTCCGCGTCCCGGGAGAAGCTGCATGAGGACGCGCCTTTGCAGCCGACGGCTTTGCGGATCTGCATGGATGGGGTTCCGCGACAGCGGCTGCGGGCGTCGAACAGACTCTCGACGCGGGAGGTGGTATCAGGAAGCAGTAGCACAGCCGTTCCACCGTAATCTGTCCAGCACCTGCGAAACGTTTGCCTTCGGTGACGCATACCGAACACGTATTGGATTCCCGTCAATGCTTCAGCCTGTCGAGATTGGCGACCGCGCACAACCTCTTTTCCGCTGCGTCGAACGCGCGGCGAACGGCTTCCTCAGCATTCACGTTCGCGCAGTGGCCGATGGGCCATAAGTCGTGCTCAGGCGTGACAAGGTCGAGGCGAACATCGTACGTCAGGCTTCCACCCTGCGAGCGCACCGCTTCAATGGCCAGATGACAGTTCGGGATAAGTGCGCTATAGCGATCCAGCCGCACAAGTTGAGACGCCGCCTCGGCCTCGAGTTGCGACGTCCCGCAGAAGCCAAGATAGACGATTTGCATACCGACGCCCATGTCCGCCTCCTGAGCTTGCGAGCGTTTCCCGCCACTAGTCCGCACTGGCACCCCGATGCGACTTATCGAATAACCGCAACGGCGTGATCCGTCGATCCGTAGAGCAGGCACGGATGATGTTCCTGGACGATGCGCTCTGCCAGTTCAAGGTGATTCTCGCGAGTCTCGACAATCAGCAGAACACACCCGCTTCGTATCGCGTCGATAAACTGTCTGTAGCGCTCACTTGCCTCATCGATACCAAGCGTTGTTGCCAGCCACTCTCCAAACCCGACGCCTGCGAGCGTCAGCGCGAGCACAGCACCGCCCGCGACCGTCAGCCCGATCGGCGAAAGCATCATCGCAGCAAGTCCCGCGATCGTTCCGACCACTGCGCCTGCTGCGACCCCTCGCGCGACGATCTCCCTGATTTCAGAGCTTTCGACAAGCGATGCCTCGGGCAATTCGTCTAGTGCAATATTATGGTTTGCAACGAGATGGATATGTCGGCGCTCGATTCCACCGCGCACCATTTCGTCGACGACCGCCCGCGTGATGTCGGCATTGGGAAGCAGAAAATACACTCGGCGCATGTGAAACGCTCCATACCGGATTGCGCATGTACTCAGGATACGAACGTCGCTGTGTACGGCGTTGATCTGTCTCAACGCGTATTGAATTCGCGCTTTGCTCAGTGCGGACCCCATGCTTCGCACACTAGGAAAATTCCGACGGCGGCGCGAGATATCCTAGTCCATCTTCATCGCGCGCTTATAGCCAATCCCGTGCTGGCGAACAATACTGCAATCAAGGATGTGGTACTCGCATCCGCATGGAATCGAATGTCGGCGCGCACTGCGCCTGCTCTAATGGGAGAGCAATCATGACATCCTTCGTTGTCGCACAAGAGCATGGTGAAACCCGTTACGAGTGCGTCCCCAATGTCGGTTCGGAACGGACGGCGACGTTGAAGGCGTCCGTCCTTTCTGATGACGCCATCCTCTCCATCGCCCGGCGCGCCGGCATGCTCGTGATGCTTGACGGGCGGATTGGACGTGAAACGTATCAGAGCGTGACGGGCTCGCTGTCGTCTCTCCATCGTTTCGTAGCAGATCTTCACGACCTCATGTGCGACGGGCTAGCACAGTGAACTTCCCCATGCCGGGAGACAGTTCGGCTCGCGTTTCCGCACCCCGGCATGCCGATTGCGCGCGTCGATTGCGTTCCTCGCCGCTGGTCGCCGTCAATGTGTCCTTTTCGCGCTGCAACGCCGCTCTGATCGCCACTGCGCGCATTCGTTCATCGAATTGCGTGACGTAGCCGACAAAGCTCGCCCTTGCATCTCGTCGAAAAACGTCCGCCGCATCAACAGAGACATGCAGTGAGCGATTGGCCGCAACTGCCGACGCTAGCGGGCTCGAAAGGAGCACGCCACGCAAACAGGCCGACCTCGATTCGAATGAGGGCGCCTCGCCACGCTTGCCGACGTCGTTGCGCATCTTCACGCCGCGAGCAAGGACAGGTAGCAATGTTTGAACGAATGCGCGGTGACGAAAGCCTTGCGTTTCCAGCTGCACTGGCATCACGCATGCAAAGGCGTCTGTATGCTCCCAAATGCCTCGCGATTTTGCT
>NZ_JACFYJ010000021.1:0-102250 GCF_037126505.1 Paraburkholderia bengalensis | reverse complement strand
CGGGCCGGAGCGCTCCCCCTTCTCGAGTTCGACACGCAAGGCATCGAGTTTGGCTTCCTGTTCCTCCAGCAAACGCAGGCCGGCCCGAACCACGTCGCTTGCCGTGTCGTATCGCCCGGCCCGCACGCGATCTTCGACAAATTCGGCGAAGTGGTCGCCGAGCGAAACGGATGTATTCTTGCCCATCATTGGCTCTCCTAGTTTCTGTATCCATTATACCAATTCTTGGTAACCGGCCGCGCACACCGTGATAACCGCTTCGCGCGGAGGATGGCAATCGGCGGCGGCGACTTCGCTTCCGCCCTGCCGCGAGTGAAGGATTTTTTTACAAATAACGTATCAATCACTACATTTTTGCGAACGAGGGTGTATGCCGCTCGCCAAGTGCATTGATGGTGCGCTGAGACGCCTGTGGCCTCAAATTTTCGTGAAACATCCGACAAACGACTCGAATTAGATGCGCTAAATCAATGATTTATCGGCGCTATTCTTTCTTTCCGGATGTTTCACGCGCGACTCGTAGCCCCGCGGACGGTTTGACATTACCGCCCGGTAATGTCGAAACAGACTGGGTGCGGGGCCGTTTGACAGTACGGCCCGAAGTGACACCGGGGACGAGTACGGTGACTCGCCGCGTCGAACGGGGTCCGCCAATGACTAATGGTCCGAGCCGGGGAAGACTCCAAAGGGCCCCGCGGGCATTATTCATTAGTAATCCTTAGCGTATGAGCCATTCCGTCGGGGGTTCGCAGATCCAAAAAGGCCTCCGTGAGTGTCCGCAGTCCGTCAGGGGGACGCTAGATAGCCGGCTCAGTTGAGTTCGCTGTTCGGTGGAAATCCCGGGCATGGCCAACCATGTTTCGCCTTCGGGGTGGATTTCCTCGGTATGGATGCTCAACGACCGTAGCACCTGCCTGCCGTGTTTTTTGGCTCGGCTATCCTTTTCGCAGCACGCTTGGAGGTGGCCAACCGGAGTTCCTTTCGCTCAGTCGCGGTACTGCCCTCGGTCAGAGCGGCCGTTCAAAAGCACTCTCAAGAAGCCATTGAGGCTGGAGGTTGACCAATTGAACCCCGCGCTCTCGCCCTCACCTCCCTCATAAGCCCCGAGCAACTGATGACGGCGGTACTTTCCGTATGGAGGCGGCAATTCAGTTTCTATTTTTAGGGCATAGGCGCCTGTTGGTTGATAAAGCCCGCGCACACCGCTACCCATGTTTCGTCGCCGCGCCGAGCTGTGCGGCGCATTCACTGACGACATCATTGTTCACTATGCCGGTGCGGAACTCGGGTTGATCCATCTGTTGCGCGTTGTGGGCAAGGGCGTGAAGCGCTTCTCCCGCTCGTGCCGCCCGTCCTTGAGGCGCTCGGCGGCTATCTGGCCGTACGCGGCTTTGCGCGCGGTCCCCTCGCCTGCCCGTGGCACGACGGTCATTCCCGCGCAGCCCGACAAGCAGCGCATTGGTCGGGTGGAACGCGAAGCGGCTGCAAAAGACGTTGACGTGCAAGCTACGCCGGTCGGCCTCCCGCGGCAGACGAGGCCCGACCAATATGCCACGCTGTATGCCGTGATCAAGCGCTTTTTCGCGGTGGCGATGCGGAGGCCTTGCTTCACCACTCCCGTCACGCACGCGCCTTCGCGGCGTTACGGCACGCGTTCTTCTCGCACGCGGTGGCAAACGGCGTGAGCCTCGAAAGTAGGCGGAATTTTGCGGGGCACGACTCGCTCAATACAACGTCCGTCCGGTTGACCGTGAAGGTTCATTAGCTCAAGCGGAGTGAGTGAGCAGTGTGCTTACTTCGGCTTCGGCCTGCCGCAGAGACGTTTCCGCCTCTCGGTACTGCCGGGCGATTTCTTCGGTCGGCATATCAGGAGCGCGATCTCAGCTGTGGCATAGGGTTATTTAGGAGAAGGAGTCAGGTGGGTAAGATTGTTGCGTAGCGCGATTGGCATCTGCCGCGAGCCCTTCCCTGTATTTATCAGCGAGAGACAGGGGCGGAAATACTGCTGCTTCCGACCCGCAAGAACGTAGAGACACCGTGTGTCTTTGCTGCTTTCGACAGCTCCCGTGCGGTTTTTTCGGCGATTCCCACCTCGCTGAAATCGAGAGGTGTTTCCCGCAGACAAGCGCGGACAACTGAGCGCGACTTCCCTTGAGGGTCGCTGATCTCACTCGTTCGACCATGAAAGGATCGCGGCAGGAAGTTCGGATACCGCTACCGCTTCACGCATCTTGGCGAATCCCAGTTTTATCTTCAGTTTGTCGGTCAGCACCACTGCCGCTTGTCTGTAAGAGGACCAGTTGAGTACCGTTGCCGGCGTGGTAGAGAGCAGCCACCGAAGAGGGTCTGCCACATGAATAACGATGTGCGCGGTACGACGACGAAGGATCTTACGTGCAGCCGTAGCGACCATCGAAAAGCCATCAATTAAGAACTTTGCTAGGCAGTTTAAAGTCGCCGATTGATTAGATATTAACGGCCGACTCAGTCACGTTCATGAGACTTGTCAGTCGCCACCACGACCTCAACTCTCTACTACGCACCAGAGATGTCAGCGCGCGCCAGAATCAGGAGCGTACGGACGTAGAGAGCGTGCTGCTTCTCGACACGTCGCGCGACATCGCACCGCTCTTCGGCCCGTCTTTGGCCCGACTATGGCTTACGCCAATTTCTCAAGCGTTTCTTGGCCCGAGCGTGGTCCGAACTTGGGCCGACGTCGGTATTACCGGGCACTCGCACCGTTTAGGTCTCTAGGCGGCGCCGACACAAAGCCCCGCGTGCCAGTAGTACTGACACGCGGGCGCCAACTGCGTCCCCCGGTGTGCGGACACTGTGTCGGTACTACTGACACCGCGCCGTCGCGCCGACCGTCTTTGGCTTGGGCATGAAAAAAGCCCGCGGTTGCGGGCTTCCATTGGAATGGCTGCGTCACTGCTGCGCGCTTGGTTCTTCCCGGTACAGCTCGCTAATCAGTTGCCGGATGCGAGTCTCCTGAGCCTCGCTAAGCGATCCCGTCTTGATCTTGACTGTGAAGGAATTGACGTCCTTCGTAATGCTTCCGGCCTGCTCCTTGCCCGAAAAAAACTTCGCGATACTCCGCTCGCGCGCCTCAGCTCGTGACCCTTTGCGCGTGGCCTGCGCGGCGATTGCCGCAGCATAACGGCCCTGGAGAATTTCTCCTTTAACGACGTCCGGCCATAAGTCCTTTGCCGCAGCCAAGCCTGCGGCGCCATGCTTCTTAATAGCCGAGACAATTTCCTCTGCGGCGTTGCAACCCAGCAATGCCGGTTGCAAGTCCAAATGCTCCTTGATGAAATCAGGGAGCTTGTCGAAGGCCAGGAATTGATACAGCCCGGAGCGCGACATGCCGAGGGACTCGGCGAGCCGCTTTCTATTCGGGAACTCTGCTTCCGCCCGACGGAGCGAAACTGCAACTTCGTAGTCGGTCAGGTTGGCACGCCCGATGTTCTCTACCAACGCGAGAACTACCATGTCCTCATCGGAGCATTCGACTATTACCGCCTTAATCTGCTCCAGGCCCAAGATCTTGTGCGCACGCAATCGCCGCTCACCAGCGATCAGCTGGTAGCCGGACTCGACGCGCCGCACCGCCACCGGCTGAACTAAGCCCTTCTCGCGAATTGACTCGGCAAGATCCGAAAGCTCGGATTCGACAAAAATGCGCCGAGGTTGCCATGGGTTAGGCACCACCTCGGCAACTGGAATCGTTGCCTGGCCGCCGCGCGCTTCCAACTCTTGAATTTTTAATTGTGCGGCCGCCAACGCCCCCGCCATCCCGGGTCCCGTCTTCGGCTTCTCAACCACGGGTTTGGTCGTTTCCATCTCCTCGTCAGAGATTGAGGACGTCTTCCGGAGGTTGGCAGTTTGTTGAGCCATGCGATCACGAATGCTGCTCATTGCGCGAGACTCCATTCATCGACGTACATGTTGTCAATCCACCTGCAGTATTCGACCAGCGGTTGGCGTACACGCTGCACCGTCTTTGAAACCCCATCGGATTTGCTGAGGTCAAACACAGTCGATAGCGCTAGCGCCCCGTTGCTCATCACCGAACTTGCCGGAATCTCGGTCGTAGTCAGCCAGTCTTCGTAGGCGCGTTGCGTCCAAGAACGAACAATGGGTGCAGATGAAGTCGGGCTTGTATCCACTTTCGACAGAATGACGGAGATAAAATCGTAGACCTTGTCTGACTCCTTCTCCATGAAGTTCGCGGCTATATCCGAAAATAGCCCCCAGAACGACACCGAGCTGATGAAGTCCAAGCTCTCTGGCACCAAGGGCATCACCATCGAATCAGCTGCCATCAACGCGTTTAAAGTGAGGTAGGAGAGGGATGGCGCAGTGTCCAAGATGATGTAGTCGTATTTCTTGCGCAGCGGCTCCAAGCCTTTTCGCAGGATTGCCCAAAACTGATAGCTCGGGCGAGTCTTAAGCATCGAGGGGATGAAGAACTCAGCACTGAACAGCGATGGATGCGCGGGAATCACATCCAAGCCGTCCCAATAAGTTTCCTTGATCGCGTATTCCAGACCTCCTTCCATCTCTTCGTTATAGATAAAAGGGAGCACTGTCGAATCCTCGTCGACCTCCTTCTCAGCATAAAGTCCGCAAAGTTCGGACAGTGATGCCTGCGGGTCCAAGTCAACCACCAGTACCTTCCGCCCACGCAACGACAACCCCTGAGAAATACACATGGTGGTCGTAGTCTTCGTTGACCCTCCCTTGAAGTTTGCAACCAGAACGATCTTGCCGTCGGCCTCGCGACCAGTCACTAGCGGCGATTGATAGATTTCCGACAATTGTTGTACGTAGGTGCGTGCCTCTGCCAGGCTGAACAGGCGGCTACGTCCCGTTCCGTGCGCAACGCCCGGCGGCAAAGTGCTGCCTTCACGTGTTGCTTGGTAGTGGAGTTTGGTCCGGTCTAGCCCGCACAAATCTGCCACTTCGGCAGTCGTAAAGTTCGGTGGCGCCTTTCGCGGCCTCGGCGTAAGGATTTGCTCACGCAGTTCGGCTGTCAGTCCGTCCAGCTTTTTCGCAAAATTGGCGATTTTCGCTAGAGGCACCTTGCGCGTGATAGGAGGGAATTCGGCTTTATTCATCATTTTTACGCTTTCACCTGAAATCAGGACAAAGCGTAGAATACTCGAAAACTTTGACAAAAGCGCGTTCGCCTTAGCTGGCTTCTGAAATTTGTCGCCTAAATGACTGAAAACCAATGAAAAACCCCAACGGTCAGAGGGGACCAAGCCTTGACTGCCCTTGTCGAAGCACGGCGGCAGGTGCGCTCATGGTGAGATGAATTGTGGAAATATGTCGACACGCTGGCGCCAGCTGAGGGGAGGCATTGGCCAGCGCATGAGGCCACTTGGCTATTTCAACAATTCTACTCACCAACGAAAGGCCGCCTCGCAGCGGGAAGGCACGTGGCTCCGGGCGCACTTCAATCATCCTTCTCTCAGCCGGAACGAGCCGCTGACGTGTATGGCCGCGCAGGTTACGCCTCTACAAAATTTCTCACCATCAGCCACCGCCGAACGCGATTTATCCACAGGAGCCATCGACCAAGAACTTCGTTCGGACGACCTCGCGCGACTCGAGCGGAAAAAAGTGAGCACCCTAACTATGGCAACGCACAAAATCACTCACCTTCCGTTCAACAAAACCACTCACCGACGACCGATCGTTTTCCCGCTAGCCCATTGTCTGGCAAGGGTTTCAGCGACTGGAGGGCATAATGCAACAAAATCACTCACCATCTCTCCTTACCTACAAATTCACTCACCAGCCGCTGGAAAACTTCTCACCTTCGTGAGGATTCGCACTCACCTTTGGCCAACAAGATCTCTCACCTCGAGCACAGAAATTCTCACCTAAACGGTGCTACCTGATTGATTTCGCGAGCCTTTTTCGCTCTCTGTAGTTAGCTTGTTGGTTTTGGTTTTAAAAATCACTTAAAAAACTAACAACCGCCCCGGGCCGTTCAATGCAAAAGATAGGCGACCCTGTTCGGTCCTTAGGCGCCAATGCCCGCGATGAAAATTGTTGCAATGATTGGCTTCATGGTGAGTCTTTTTGTTTTGACATCTCACCTACACGTGTTAGATTCTGCGCGACCGGGCAAACTAGGGACACGATCCTCGATGGGAAACAACATTACGACACGCGCAACCTCGCGTCAGCTGTCGTTTGAGCTGTTCGAGGAGATGCTCGCCGCAGATACGCCAATCAACGAATCGACGAAGGAAATTGGCTACCAGCGTAACAACGTTTTCGTCGATATCACCGATGTGGGTATTACAGCCAGGCGATTCCTGGACGCGGCGCATTTCATTGTTGCGCAGGAGCCAACCACCCCGAAGGTTTACGACGTTGAACTCAGCTACTTCCGATGGCTCATGCGCTATGACAGTTACAACTATAAGCACCTGCGAACGGTGGTGTCCGAAGCTCAGAAGGCTTTGATTCAGGTTTCGTCCTCGCCCACGGGCAGCACGTTCGGAGAGGATGAAAAGTGGGTGTCAGTCCAGCTCATCGGTATCGTCGGCATCGACAAAGGGCGGATCACGTTTGCTGTTCCGGAGCCGCTGATTCCGCACATCAAAGATCCGGTGAAATCGCACTGGCTGAGCCTGCGAATCACCTCCGCCTTCACGCTTACCTATGCTAGAGCTATCTACGACCACGTCCTCGGTTACGTAGCCGAAGGGATAACCGAATGGTTCGAAGTCGATGTGGTACGTGGCTGGCCCGGAAAAGCTGCGTCTCCCGCAACCGAATTCAAGTATTTCAAACGCGACAGCCTCGACAAGGCGGTTAAGCAGATCAACGCAGTCTCCGACATTGAGTTGAGCTACGAGACTCGCACCGTGAACCCGAAGTCGAAAAAGATCGACCGGATTCGTTTCAGGCTGACGCGCAAGGAAACTGCTGGGGCTATTCGAGCGAGCCTACTTGGCGCGCAAGAGATATATACGACGCTGAAGAACGAATTCGGGTTCACTGAAAAGCAGTTCAACACCATCTCGCAAAACCGCGCTGTTTGGTCGGATGAGCGTATTCTCCAGGCAATCGAATACACGCGCGCCAAGGTCGACTCCGGCCAAATCAAGAAGAGTCCGGGCGCCTACCTGCTAAAGGCTATCACTGATGGCTACAAGCTATCGGATGCTGACCGCAAAATGCTTACGGTCCAGCAACAGCAGCAGGAACGGGGGAGGGCGGAGTCCAGCGCTAAGGAACTGGCTACAGCAGCCGTCGCCGCAAGCACTGCAGCGGCAGAGGAGCGCAGTAAAACTAAGGCCGTCGAGAATGCCGACCTTGGGCGTGAGGCGTATCACAAGGCGGACGGTAGGGCGCAAAAGGACTTCATGCGTGCCTTTATCGCCTCCGCGGCTGGCAAGCTGGCCATCAAGCGGGTAAAGCTCAACCCTGCGACGATCCAAGAGTCGGAAGTGCTGGCGCATAAGGACCTTTCCTTTGCGCTCTACACCTTCGTGTTCCTGCGCACGAAAGCGGAAGCCGCCGCCAAGGTTTAAGCTTCATGTGAGCACTCGGCCCAGCACCTCGTAGACCCTCACGGGCTCCATAAGACCGTCACGAACATCGCACAGTATAGGCACACGCCCTGACGAATTTGCGAGACTGAGCGCGCCATCTTTTTACGTGTAATGGCTTGTCCAAAGTCCGCCTCGTTCTAAGTGTATGAACTTAAACAAGAACGCGCGTGACGAAACTGTAGCCAGTCCTGCGCGTTCCACCCTTTTTTGGCCCCACCAAACGATGGAAGTACACAGATCCGTGGTTCATGGGATGGTGAAAGAGCTATGAAACAAGCGCTCACTCCACGGGAGTAGCCTTAACACGTATAAAGACACCTCCCCGCGTCAGCGGCTCATACTTGGGGACCGTGAGCATAAAGGCGCTTAATTCCCTGCGCCTTTCGCCTCAAATCGCGCATTAGAAGTTTTTTCAGTGGTAGCCATTGATCAAGGGTTGCTAGAAACTGATCGGCCCACAAACGGCGCACGAACCCACGAATGACTGTTGAACCGCGCGCAGCCGGCAGCGGCTAAGCTGCCGTCTCATGGATTTGCTGGCGACCGTCTACAGTTGCTGCAACGATGCAGATCAATTCTGCGGCCGAGGCATAGCTCGATGCGCTCAGGTAGTTCTGCACGATGCACCGATCCTAACGGTTTCGAACGGGTTCGCAGCAAGGTATTGATACGAAACCAGATCGTCGAAGCACTTCCTCACCGTTTCGAGCGCTTTCCGCCGGCTCGCGTACGAGAGCGGTCCACGGAAGGGACGCCAAGTCGGTTCATCGCGCGAGCGCCGCCCCTTCATTATCCAGACAGATCGCGGTTGAGGATCCACCGCAAACTGGTTGATGTATTCATCGGCATCGATGACATCAATGCTCGACAGCGGCTTTTCCTTCGCGATAATGGCCCACAACAACAAACGTTCGACTTCGTTTTGATATCTGTTCCGAGTCGTTGGGTTCCGGTACTCAGACAGCCAGTGCTCCAGCGCAGATCGATCGTCGTGAACGCCAACAGGAGGCATGGCAATGCCACGGTTCGATCCCACAGAGCCGGACAGGTGCGGAGGTGTTGAAAGGCGGGAAAGAGGAACTGGCCTGTTAAGCCGTCGCCGGTGCGTAGCGACATACGGCCGGCGCAGATCTACGCGCGGCTTAACGATGCCGCTACTGGCTCCTGCCACGCTATTGGCGTTCGCCGCGCGGCCTGCGAACGCCACGTTCAGACAGCCCACAAGCGTTTCAAGGCGCGATTCACTGTCTGGATCCAACGCGTCGAGATGTATCTCCACGAATATACGGCCCGGTCGGCCGCGCCTCTCGGGCGCACGCCGCACTTTGGCAAGGAATTGTGAAGCGTCGATTCCCATAAGACGCGCCAGCATACGTTGTGGGCTCGGCTGTGGTACCAGCTTCCGGGCAGCTACCGCCTCTTTGCGGATTGCCTCAACCCCTCGCACGGCTACTAAGTCTGCAATGGCCCGCCCCATTTCGAAGGTCAGGCAATCCGCCGGGAGAACACTCGTTAGCTCATCGGGTAGATTGGCCACGGCCGATGCCGACACGATTCGCGAATGCGCGATGCCCATCACTTCGGCAGCTTCGCGCATCGTTGCCCATGTTTTCAGCCGAACGCCTTCGCGATAGCGCCTGTACAGCGCCAAGGGGCTATCCCTCTTGTAGGTTCCACGAAAGCCGGGAGCGCGATGGGTGCCGCATAGATGCGCCATAATTTCAGTACGCGACTTCCCAGTCGGATCAATCAGGGCAGCGCGGCTCACTAGATAAGCAATACCGTTCTTGTTCCTCATGCGAACGAGTTGACGGGCTGTCTCGTGCACTATGCCAACGTCGGAAAACAGCGCCAAAATCTCGTCAGGAAATGCCGAAACAGCTAGCGCTTGTTGAATCTGTGCCCGGCGAACGCGGAGGCCCAAGCTCGTTAGTCTCTCCGCTGCCTCCGCTTGGCTTCCCCACTTTAGTCCAAGCCCTGCACGATAGAGAGCCACGAGCGCCAGCGGGTCGTCAGCTAAAGTGTTGGTCCTACTATTAGCCGCGTTACTCATTTCGCTCATCCAATCTCATGATCGTCGGTTAGTGCATGCGGACGAAAAAGAAGCCAAACCCTCGCGCCAATCCGTTACCTTTCATTTGTCGGTTTCTTGCCGGCTAGCGCTTGGACACCATGCCGTCAAGCCTTAGGCGACCGAGAGAGGTCTTCCAGGACATCAATGCCATCTTGAACGTGAAGCAATTCTTCTGATCCCATACACGTATAACGCGTTTTTCATTGTCTGTGGCTAAGTCGTTGATTACGCAGCTATCGTTTGTGTATCGTTTATAGACCACCGCAATAAACGATACATTACCTGTACGTACAATAGCGCAAAGTCGCAGCCAGCGGATTCGAAAAGCTTATCGAAAACGACGGTCTTTCCGGGTTTTGATCTGTAACGCGTTAAACGCTCTGCTCTGGACGCGCGGCAAGTAAAAGAGGCAAACATAAAAGGCCGCTAAAACTCTGTGCCTTTTGCCGCAAATCGCTTGTGAGAAATTGCTTCAATGGTAGCCATTCATCAAGGGTTGCCATGCGCATTTTCAGGAACAAGCGGCAGGCCGCGCTATCCACGGCCCCCGGCATGTATGCCGAGGAAGAAGATCCATCGAAAGTCATCTTCGAGACGAGCACGCGGCTCAAGGTCGAGAGCAACCGCTGGATGCTCATCGCTTTCGCCTGCGCTGCCGTCGCGGCCGGAGCGGTCTGGACGCGTCAGCCACCGCCTTCCGTTACTCGCGTGGTTGGCGTCTCGGCCGACGTCAGCGGTCACCCGGTGGTGACTGAACTTGTTGCGTACAAGCCGGACTCGCAGGCCTTGCGCACGAGCATGCGTGACATGGCCGTCCGCTGGTTCACGATCGAGCCGGTGCTGACCGACAGCCTTCAGACGTCGCGTATGTCGCTGAACATCAACTCGGTGAAGGCACAGATGATCGGCGCGGCCACAGACCAGTTCAAAACCTGGCTGCGCGACGACGCGCCTTTCCAGCAGATCTCGGCCAATCCCAAGCTGATCCGTGAAGTGAACGTGCGCAACATCGCGCTGCTGGAGGACCAGACGGTCCTCGTTGAATTCACAACGACGACCTCCCAGGCAGGCGCTTCCGGCAAGCCAGAGGTCAAGTCGTATGCGCTGACCCTGCGCTATCAGATCGTCGCGCCAACGGCCGACGCAGCACTTACCGCCAATCCCTTCGGCATCTACATTCCGTTCTTCCGCCTTGAGCGGACCGGTGGAGCTTGAACAGCATGACTTCCAGACTTCAGCGGCCGGCGCTCGGCCTCCTTGCCCTGCTCACGGCAATAGCCTTGCCGATGACCGCGGCGAACGCCAAAAAGCCTACGGACAACGGTTCGTTCAACGCCGCGATGATTGCCGGTGACCCGATGAGTCCGGTTAATCCATTCAACGGTGGATCAGACCCGCTTACGATGCCAGGCGACGCTCGCATCGGCGTCTTCCCATATAGCCGCGACCAGATTTTTCGAGTGCTCACCGCGCCGCTCAAACTCACGACGATTGAGCTCGAGCCGGGCGAGAAACTGATTGCCGATCCGGCTATGGGCGACAGCATCCAGTGGGAGGTCGACGACGACAAGATGAACCACGTGTTCATCAAGCCGCACAAGGCGGACATCGTCAATACGCTGCACCTGACGACGAACCGGCGGGAGTATGACTTCACGCTGATCGCGTCGCCCGCTGGCGGCTTCTTCTATCAGACCGTGCGCTTCCAGTATCCGCGTGCACCGATGGGTCGGGCTGCAACGCGCGATGACATTGGTGGAGTGGGCCCGGGCGCTGCCGCTGGCGACCGGGGCGGTGACTCCGGCAGCATCAGCGTCGCGCCCGACAAGCTGAACTGGGACTACTCCGTCGACGGCAATGCGGAGTTCAAGCCCGAGGTGGTGTTCGATGACGGCCATTCGATCTGGATGCGCATGCCCGCGAAGGCGCAGACCTGGCCGGTGCCAATGTACAAGGACCATGGCGATCGCGTCGTCGGCAATTTCATCCGCCGTGGTGACTTCCTTGTGTTCCAGCGCCTCGCTGATGAGATCGTCCTCGTTTCCGGCAAGGATGAGGTGACGGTGATGCGTGGGCGCCGGCGCGTGTTCGGAGTGTTCTGATCGTGGCCAAAAAAACGGAGCAGGCGACGCCCAACGCCGAGCAGGCGGCGATCGTCAAAGGCAAGACGCCCCGCAACGCCATCATGAGCATTGGGCTGCTGGCTGCACTGATTATCGGCGCACTAGGCTTCTACTACGAGTTGAAAGCGAGCGACCAGGCTGCGGAAGAAGCGCGTCTGAAAAAGGCAACGGCTCTTAAAAGCAGCACGGAGGCACCCGCTGCAGGCACCGCTGACATCGACAAGGTGATCAAACAGCAGCAGGAGGCGGCTGCAGCTGAGGCGGCCGCGCGCGCCGCGTCGGATGCAGCAGCAGCGCAGCGTCCGACGGTCAAGCCGATGCTGACCGGCAATGATTTCCAGCGCGAGGTGGGGTCGGGCGGTGGCGACACAGAAGCTCTCGCCGCCAGCAACAAGCAGGATGCGATCTATACCTCGTCGGTTTTCAAGCAGTCTGGCGCCTCCCGTAATTCAAATCCGCCCGCAACCGCCACGCCTGCGGGCGTTCCCACTCTGGACGATTTTCGTGCGGCGCGCGCCGCAGCGACTTCCGCTGCGCAGAACCCGGCAGACGCGATGGCGCTCGCACTGGGCAAACAGGGCCGGGCACCAGAAGACCGCGACAAGGCGTTCCTGAAAGAAACGGCAGGGCAGGGCGGCATCGAGCAGACGACGTTCAACGGTCGGTCGCGCCGTTGCACGCTCACGCCGCCGCACAACATTCATGTAAAAACCATCGAAGGCCTGAATTCGGACAAGCCTGGCCGCGTTGCGCTGATGGTCGACGAGGACATCTACGATAGCCTGCGTGGCGACTGCCTGATGATCCCGAAGGGTTCGTTCATCAACGGCGCGTATAGCGCAGACATCAAGGTCGGACAGGAACGTCTGCTTGTCGCGTCGACCAGCCTTCGGCTGCCGAACGGCAAGAGCGTGCCGATGAACGGCATGCAGGGCGCGGATCAGAATGGCGCCGCCGGTTTTTCCGGTGATGTCAACAATCACTTCCTGGCGATCTTTGGGGCGGGCTTCATCACCGCTGTACTGCTGAAGAGCTTCGACAACGGATCAACGACCTCCACGACGGCAAGCCCGATCGGCATAACGACCACCGGGAGCACTGCAGGGCAGGTGGCTGCGACGACGGCGCAGGCCGTGCTTCAACGCAACCAGAACATCCCGCCGACGATCACGGTGCCACCCGGGCAGCAGTTCCTCGTCCAGGTGACGCAGGACATTGTCATGGAGCCGTACCATGACTAGGCGCGTCGTCGCTGCGCTGCTGCTGACGGCCATGTGCTCGTCGGCGCATGCCGCAGTGATCGAGACGGTGATCAGCCCAACGCGCTTTGTCGTTGAAGAGCACGGCGAGCGCTCCGTGCTGGAGCTTCCCGGCAGGCCCGTGTACGCATGCGGCCTCCAGCGCTTCCTTACATGGGCGCAACCGCTGAGAGGGCAAAGCATCACGCCTGGGTCACGCGGCTTCGCAACTGTACTCGTTGATGGCGCGCCGGAAAGCCTGCAGGCGTTACTGGTGCGCAATGGTTGGCTGCAGCCAGCTATGCTTGACGACGAAGCACAGGCCGCGTTGACCGAGCGCCGTGGCGGCTGGGCCTGTGCGTCTGCGCTGACACCATTCGACGTCATGCATACAAGCGTCGACGCGAAGATCCTTGCGGGCGTCGCGCTCAATGAGTCGGCCTACAACGGTCGCGCCTGGCCATGGACGCTTAACGTCGCAGGCCGCGGCTTCTTCTTCCGCACGCGCGACGACGCCTACAAGGCGGTCCGCTTTCTCATCTCCGACGGTCGGTGCGATTTCGATGTAGGCCTCATGCAGATCAACTGGTGCTACCACCGGCAGCGCTTCGCGTCGCCGTGGGAAGCACTTGCACCCGCAACGAATATCCGTGTGGCTGAAGACATCCTCAACGAGAACTATCGCAAGACGAACTCGGCGGTGAAAGCCGTGGCGTATTACCACAGCGCCAATCCGAAGCCGGGCCGCGAGTATCTCGCGCGCTTCATCCAGCATCTTTCACAAATCGACCGCGGTCTATGAAGCAAACGCTAACCCTTATCGCGCTGGCAGTCTTCTCGGTGTCAGCCTTGGCTGCGAGCACCGATCCGCTGGACTTCGACTACCAGATCAACGGCAACATGACCGAGCGCCCGGCGCTTGTGTTCAACGATGGCACCGACACTTACCTGCAGCCGCGTGCGGGCCAGGTCCTGAAGGTTGAGGGCGGTCACACAGAAGGCCCGTACATCGTCGTGTCCGGTACGCCCGAAGTCATTTCATATTCGGTCGGCGGGTCCAGTGCAACGGCGCGCTGGAAAAAGTCCAACAGTTTTACTTCCGAGCGGGGTAACCGCAGCGGTGACATGCCCGCCGGGTTCACGGGTTTCTCGAACCGCCTTGCGCTGATCGGCGCACGCGCTCGACTGGAGACGACACGCCCGATGAACGCAACGCTGCCGCTGGCCCAGATGGTCAAGGCACTCGTGCCGCAGGGGTGGACCGGGTCCGCGCAGAAGGACGTGGACCTGACGAACGCGCAGAGCTTCGCGACGCGCGATGGCGAGAACTGGATGCAGTCGCTCGACCGCCTGCTCGGCGCTGTGGACCTCTATGCGGACGTCGATTTCACCGCGCACCACGTCACGCTGCGTCGTGCTGCCGTCAAGTCGACGGGTGTGAACTACGTCGCGAGCGCCGCGCCCGCTGATCCCATCGTTGGGGAAACCCAGACGGCGAGCGTAGGGCCGGATTCTGCCGCGGCCGCAGTCGCAAGTGGTGCGACGGCGGTTTCCGACAAGGCGCAATCCCAGGACGGGCTGGCGGTGAAGTTCGGGGCTATCGCGATCCGCGATGGCGACGACACGCACATCCAGATCCGCTTTTCACAAAGGCCTGCAAAAGAGCTCGTCTTTCGGGACATGGAAGGCCATTCCCTCAAGCCAAAATGGGACGACTCAAGCAATGTCGTGACGTTTAACCGTGCAGAGCGGTTCGTGGTGTCGAACGGTTCGGACAGTGTTGAAGTCGCGCGCGTCGCGGGCCTTGTGTACGTCTTTGAGCCAAAAAACAGCGCGGGCCTCGAGAGCGTGTTCGACAAGGAAGGATCGACCTATTTCAAGTTTGCGGACACCGTCGGCAACGTGAAGGTGTCGGATGTCGCTCACATGGGATCGGGCGAGCAGAAGGGGCGCTATTACAAGTTCAACGGCACTGCCGACCAGTTCATCGTGAACGCGGACGGCAACGTCGTGAATGTGACGCGCAAGCATGACGTGCGCTTTTTCGACCGTCCGAAATCATGAAGGTCCGATCGGTCGCGAAGCTCGCTGTGCCTGTAGCACTGCTTGCGGGCGTTCAGATTTTCAGTCTGCCGGCTCTTGCAGATTGCCTCGATGACGCCGCGCAGTTCCATCACGTCAACGTGGTGCTCGTGCGCGCGATCGCGCAACAGGAGTCGGGGATGCGCGCCAATGCGATCAACGTGAATACGGATGGCTCGGAAGACATTGGCCTGATGCAGATCAATTCGTCGTGGCTCCCAAAGCTCAGGCGCTACGGCATTACGCGCGCGTCCCTGTTCAACCCGTGCGTCAACGGTTACGTCGGCACATGGATCCTTGCGTCGAACATCAGGCAGTTCGGCCCGACGTGGAAGGCGGTTGGTGCGTACAACGCCGTCTCGACCAACAAGCAACTGGTGTACGCGAACAACATTTATCGGCGCATCCAGCGCGCGGCCCACTGAAACTCATGAAGCAAATGATCATCATGCCCTCCCGTCGTCGCGCCACGCTGGTCGCGCAGTTACTCGCACTGCTCGCAATGACGGGGTTTACGCCCGCGTCGTTCTCCCAGTCAAAACTGTCCCCGCCTTCAGGCGATGGCTGGCAGTTGCTCGCTGCACCCACGGCGCCGGTCGCGCCTGTTGCCACGCTGGCGATGGTCGCTCCCCCGGGCAGTCCCGGTGCCCGGACCGCCTCGTCGCAGGCATCGCTACCGCCAGTACTGGCTTCCACTCCCGAACCGCCGGCTCCTGCACTGCACACGCCCGCATCCACTGCCGTCACGCCGGTCGTCCTGCCGGGAACGCCGGCGCCTGCATCCGCTGGCGTTCTCTCGTTCGCTATCACACCGCAGGACGTCAACCTGCGTAACGCCCTCGACCGCTGGCTACAGCAGCAAGGCTGGCAGCTTGCGTGGAAGATCGACGATGACCTGCCGCTCGAATTCAACGCGACGTTTAGCGGCGACTTTGACGCTGTCCTCACGCAGGTGATGCGAGCCACGAACCATATGCGCACGCCCACGCGCGTTTGCGTACACACCAACAACGTTGTTCGCGTGGTCGCACGCGCAGCCAACTGCCAGGATTAATCAAGATGCGCATCAACCGTTTCCAGGCTGCTGTTTCCCTTCTGCTGGCGTCCGCCCTGACGGGTTGCGCGATCTCGCAATCTGACATCAACGGCGCATACGATGCGGCGACGCGTGACGCAACGCACGCGATGGCGAATACCGGCGACTCCATGCCGCTCGTTGAACATGTGCCGACTGCGTTCCTCGGCGACCGGCTTGTGCCAGTCGCATATGAGGCCACGCTGCCTGCCGTCTTCCGCGAAAAGACCATCACACTGCCAGCGAACCTCCCGATCACGAAGATTGCAACGCTGGTGTCGAATGCGACGGGCTACCCCGTTCACCTGAGCCCTGACGTGTTCATCTCGCGCGACGCGCTGATCGATACGGCCTCTGGCACGGCGGGCGGCCAGGCGCGGGGTCCGCTGCCGTCCGCGAGCGGCACCGTTGAACCCGTCTACCGACAGGCCGGAGACGCGCGCATCGGCCAGTACCTGCACAGCCTGACAGAGGATCTCGGTCTGGCGTGGAGCTTCGATGGTGCGACGATCAATATCTCGCGGTTCGTCACTCGCACCTTCCAGATCGCCGCCATTCCGGGCGCGGTGAGCATCAAGTCGACGTTGTCGAAGGGTACCGACACGTCGACCGGCTCGCAGTCCAATGGAACGGGTACGACCAGCGCTAACACCGGTTCGTTCTCGGCTGTCACTTCTACGGGACGGGATGGCACCTTCGACCAGATCGCGTCGATCACAAAGGAACTGGAGAGCCTGAGAACGCCGCTGGGCAAGATCACGGTCAATGCGCAGACCCGTCTGGTCACCGTGCGCGATACGAAGGAGGCCGTCGACCGGATGAGCGATGTGCTCAAGCACGAAAACGCAGTCTTCACGCGGCAGGTCGCGATTCGCGTGCGTACCTTGCAGATCGCCCTCAACGACGGCTCCCAGGCTGGCGTAAGTGCAGACATCGTCTTTAACCGCATCTCGGACGGCCTGAAGAAGTACTCGATCAGCGTCGTCTCTCCGACGACGCTCGCGACCGCAGCTGGCCAGGTTGGTCTGTCGATCCTCACGCCAAACGCGCCGCTGACGGGTACGAATGCCATCATCAGTGCGGTCAATACGTATGGCAAGACAATCTCGGATAACACGCAGACGAAGGTAACGCTCAATGGTCTGCCCGTGTCGATCGGCTCGTTTGAGACGAAGGGCTACCTCGCGGCGACCACACCATCGGCAGGCTCGATCAGTGGAACGACGGGCGGGGTGCCGGGCCTGCAACCAGGGTCAGTTACGGTCGGTGACTTCGTGAACATCCTGCCGTCGGTGAACGATCATAACCAGATCATCCTGTCGTACTGGAGCGACAACTCCAAACTGAATGGCCCTTTCACCACCATCGGAACGGGATCCGGGCAGTCGGCCCAGCAGATCCAGTTGCCCGATATCGTGGGCAGCAAGGATGACCAGACTATCGCGCTCGCTGACGGTCAGACCGTCGTCATGTATGGCGCCATTACGAACAACTACGACGGGTCGAGCAACAACGGCATCATGGGCGCCAGTGGTGCATGGAACAAGGCGAAGACCTTCCAGGTGATCATGCTGACCGCGACCGTCGTACCGTCGATGTGAGCGGCGCGATGCATTTCGAGACCATTCCCAACGAAAAGAAGGCCAGGCTCGTCTTTGGCCTGGAGTGGCGCGCCTACGCGACGAAGGGCGGGGCAGCCGAGCGACGGCGCTATGCGCAAGAACTCGACGCGACGCACTACGTTGAACTCAAGGGCAAGGAAGAGACGGTTGCGGGCTTCTGCGCGCCCGACGCTGCCGAGCGAAAGGGCGGCGTGAAGTTGTATTCGGCGGCCGCGCGCGTGGCCGGCCTCGAGCGCGTGCGCACCAAACCTGCCGTGCTCGTGCTGATCCAGGACGGGCAGCGCGTGCATGCGGTGCTGGTCGTGCGCGGTACCGTCCGTGTCGACGAAACCGTTGCGTTGCCTGCGCTTGAGACAAAACGTGTCGCGTGGGAAGACGAGTGCGCAAAAAACCGCGTCGATCTCGTCACGATCGGATACGGCGCCGATCTCGGCGACGTCGACGAACCGTTCGCCGTGAGCGAACTGCTGCGCGGCAAGAGCGTTGGCCTGATCAGGAAGGTGCCCGTCAAGGTGCCGACGGCGATCCCGGTGATCGTGATTGCCGTTGCCCTCATCTACGGTATGAGCGAGGCGATGAGCTATATCAGCCCGCCACCGCCACCGCCGGCGCCGCCGCCGAGCTTCATGCAGGACTATCAGACCGCGGTCGCTCGCGCGTTTGCCGGACAGATTCCGATGGCATCGGCGCTTGCGCCAGCCCTGTTCGACATTTTCCGGAATCAGGAAACGAACATGGCGGGGTGGCAGTTCCAGAAGGCGTCATGCGGCGTGGCGGGCAACTGTTCGATCACCTACAAGCGCGAGGGCGGCACATTCAAGGAATTTGACGCCCGGGCGTCCGCCGACATGCGGCCAGTCGTATTCGATGCGGGCGGTCTGTCGCTCCAGACGAGAGGCCCCGCCGTGCCGCGCGTGCAAAAGCTCGCACTCGCACAGGCGAAGCAGTGGCCGAGCGCGCAGGCGCTGATCAAGCAGCTTCAGACCGATCCCCAGCGGCTGTCGACCAAGCCCGACCAGCTGATGAGTCACGGCTATGTGGTCACGCTCCGGCCGCCCCAGCGTCTGCTCGCACGTCAGCCGCTTGCGGGCGAGGTGAAGGGTCCGCTCGTCCAGTCGGGTGACTGGACCATCGAAGGCTATATGTGGCAAAGCCGGCTGCTGTCGCGGCTGCCGGACAACATGTCTCTGGACACGCTTGAGCTCGAACTGAAGGAAGACGGCACCGGCGTGCATTTCACCGCGAAGGGTAAATACTATGTTCTCCAATAACGCGGCCTGTCGCACGGCGGCATCGATCTTCCTGCTATGCGTGACGGGCTTCGCGCATGCAGACGAAAAGCACCTCACGCTCGATGACATTGACGGGCTCGCGCGTCAGAACCTCGTCAACACAATGCGCAAGGCGGATGGAACACAACCTCCCGCGGGCGCCCCTGCGGCGAGCGTCGTACTCAATGCACCGCTAAATTCACCGGCGCCAGCGCCCGATGCTCAGGCCGCTGCCGCAAGCAAGCCGCCTAAACAGCAACGGCCGCCCGCCCACGTCAGCCCGCCGGTCTCGTTCGTTGGCGCGTACAGCGACATGAGCGGAGCGCACGTGCTGTACGACTATCAGGGGGGCATCTACTCGGCAGCACGTGGCGCGAAGCTGCTCAACGGCTGGGTGGTAACGCGCGTCGATGGGTATCACGTCACAGTGTCCGAAGGCAAGCGCACGTGGTCGGAGGTCATCTCTGCACCCGACATGGGCTCGGGCACGACGGACGATAGTGCTGCTGTGCGCGCGGTAACGGATCTCGGTGGCCCTCTGCCTGCGGGCGCCCCTGGTGGCGTGGGTCCGGCAACGGTGCTTTTCAACGCGAGGTAAGTAATGGGCATTTTTTCTGGAGTCGAACCGGACGAAGACCAGGCAGGTGGTGGCGGTTTCCTGAAACGTCTGCGCGGCGTGCGGCCCGCTTCATTTGTCGAGGGCGGCGGCTCAGCCACACGGGTAGCGCAGGAGCCAAGTTTCGTCAAAGGCACGAAGCAGCGTGCACAGGAGCCGACGCGCGCCATCAATCCGACGGTCTCGTTCCTCGGCCGCAAGCTGTCAGGCGACGACATCGAGGACGTCGAGAATTTCACTGAGTCTGTCGCGATGGAGGCGGCGCAGCACGTCGAGCGCGAGACGGCTCGCACAGCCGAGCCGACGGCGCGTGCGCAAACTGCACCGATGTCGCAGTCTGAAAGCGACCACGATCCCAGCGCTGGGAACGCGAGCGATGTTGTCAGCGGTCTCGGCGACCGTTATGCGGAAGGTGACAGGGCACTGCGCGAGCTGGAAGCCCTGCTTGCACAACAGACTCGCGCCGACGCCGGGACGAACGATGTGCCTGCGCGTCCTGTTTCGCCGCCAACGCCGACAGCGTCCAAGGCCGCGCCGGGCGCTGACACTGCGGACACTGAAGGAGCCGACCGGCCAGCAATTGCGGCGAGGGCGCCCGAGCCGGTGACTTCTGCGGCCCCGACCGAAGCAGAATCGGGCGCGCGTGGTTACGCGAGCCGCCCGCCCGCCAGCGCGCGCGTCGAGCGGACCGTAGAAACCTTGCCTCCTTCCGTCGATGACGACGATGACAGCGATCCTACAGGCGCGCTGAACGGTAGGCCGACGCTCGTCTCCGCAGAGGCGCTACCAGACTACAAGCGCGTCATCACGGGGGTTGATGCGGACTCGGTGCTCCGGGTATCGGCGGCCGTACGCAAAGAATTTGTTGCCGTAGAAATCCAGCCGGGCATTGCAATCGTTGCCACGACCGCACGATTTAGTGAGCGTGCGCAGTTCGCGACGTTCCTGAAAGACCTGGCGTCGCATGACCTGCTTGTGCAGGAAGAGATGATCGCGACGGAAGAGGTCATCGCGGCCATCTACGAGCGCAAGCGTGACGTTGCCATCAAGGGTGGGGAGCGCGAGGCATCACGCGCGATTGGTAACTTCCGTGACATTATCGAAGCTGCCCACGCGTACGGTGCGAGCGACGTCCACATCGAGCCACGAGATTTCCTGTCAGAAGTCGAAGTGCGCTTTCGGGTGAACGGTGACCTTTATACCTATCGGCGGCTGCCGAAAAACATGGTGCGCCGGGCGCTGTCTGCCGCCTACTCGGACCTCGTTCAAAAGAACACGAACTCGGGGAACTCATTCCAGCCGAGTGCGCCGCAGTCGGCCATGATTCCGCTGGTCCTCGGCAGGGACACGGTGAACCTGCGCTGGCAGTCCGCCTCGACGGTTGGCGGTTACGACGTTGGTTTGCGTCTGCTTGACGGCAACTTCAAGAACTACTCGGTGCTGATGCCTGACCAGATGGGGCTGTCGCCGAGCCAGCTTGCGCTGATCGAGACGCTGAATCATGTCAGCGGGGGCATTACGGTGCTCACCGGGGAGACAGGGTCGGGCAAGACCACGCTGCTGCGGGCACTTTCCTACATGCTTCCCGACCGCGAACTGAAAAAGCAGTTCGCCGTCAGTGAGCCGTCCGAATATCCGTTGCCGTGGTTATCCGAGATCTCGATCATCCGTCGGCCGGACGAGTCAGACGAGGAGGCGAGCCGCAAATATGCGGAAGTGATCCGGACGCTCATGCGGATGGATCCGGACGATGTGACGATCTCGGAAGTGCGTGACCGCGTCGTGATGGGCCTGGTGTCGGAACTGGCAATGACCGGGCACCCGGTCCGTTTCTCGCTGCATGCAGGCGACATCATTTCGGCGGTAATGCGGATGGCGGGTGGCCGGCTGCAGCTGCCGATCGACGAACTGGCCGCCGAGGGCTTCATCAACGCCGTCGGCAACCAGAAGCTCGTCCCGACGCTGTGCAACGACTGCAAGCTGCCCGCCGAAGAGGTGATGCCTCAGCGGGATCTTGAACTGCTGCGCTCGAAGTTTGGCCTCGATACATCGAAGATGGCTTGCCGGAATCATGCTGGATGCCCGACCTGTCGACTGGATGGCCTGTTTGCACGGGACGGCAAGGTCGCAGGCGGCACGATGCGACCGACGCTGGTCGCCGAGCTTTACCGTCCGACCGAAGAGTTCCGCGAGCGTATCGCCGCGCGCGACTGGCGTGGTGCGCGCGCCGTATGGCGCAAAGAGCGTACGACCAGCTTCGACAACGAAGACATGACCGGAAAGACGGTATATGAACACGCTCTTTTCAAGGCTTCGCGCGGCGAAATCGACCCACAATTCATCAACCGTTCGATGCAGTCGTTCGCGCAATATCGCGTGATGCCGGGTGCTGACGGGAAACTGTGACGAGGTCCGTGCGAAATGTTCAGTTCGTTGATTGCCATGCTTCCCGAAGCGACGCAGATGCGCCTTGCGCGCTGGCGCTTCCAGAGCGTGCGCGAATCCTTCTACAAGGAAACGCGCCTCGATATCGAAAAGAAAGGTCTGCGGGACGTCGAGACGCTGCGCGAGCGGCTCGAGACTTATGAGACGCGAAACAGGGCGCGCAACCGGATCGAGTGGAAGGTGTTCGCGCGCGTGCGCGACCGCCTGGTGAAGGGCGACTCTTTCTCCGCGGCGATACGACCGTATATTCCCGGCGATGAGTACACGCTGTTCGACATTGCCGGCGAATCGACGCAGAAAGACGCGGTGAACGAGGCTTCGAGCTGGCAGAGATGGCGGCCTTCGCAAAGCGCACGTTGTCTTCGCAGACGTCCCTGCAGCTTGCCTACCCGACGTTCCTGCTCGTCTATCTGTACGGCTTCTGCATGATGTTCGGCGGGGTGATTTATCCGCAGGTGGTCGAAATCAAGCCGCTCGAACAGTGGCCAGACTTCGGGCAGATGTTCTACCACATCGATACGTTCGCCTACGACTACTGGTGGATCTCCGCCTCGGTCGTCGCGAGCCTGATAGCAGGCTATTTCTGGACTCTCAAGCGCTGGGTCGGGCCGCTTCGAAACCGGTTCGACCGGTTCCCGCTGATGTGGCGCAACCGGCGCGACATGCGGGCTGCCTTGCTGATCGTCTCGCTGGCCGGCCTGTTCGAATCGAACCTGACGTTGCGTGCGGCGATCAACCGGATCGCCAAGAGCGCCGATCCGTGGATGCGCTGGCACCTCAACACAATGAGCAAGCGTCTCACGCAGCGGCCGGATCAACCGATGCGTGCCCTTGACACGGGCATCTTCTCGGAAATGATCGTTGACACGATCACCGATGCCGCAGGGCGCGACCAGTTCGAGGCGGCCATCAAGTCGCTTGGCCGCGAGTCACTCGCGCGTGTCGTCGAGGCGGTAAAGCGCAATGCGAGGCTGACGCATTACATGCTGCTCGGCTTCGCGGTCGTCGTGTTCATGACCGTCGGTATCGGATCGTATGTGGTGACAGGTGCCGTGAACATGAGTGGCGGCATTCCTTCGGCAGGATCGCAATAAATGCAGCTTCTATCGGATCGCGGCTGTTACGGCGCGGCATGTAAATAATCTTCGGGGAACATTCCATGCAACAGAAACAGGTGGCAAACCGGGCGCGTCTCATCAGGTTCGGGCGGCTCAAGAAGCAGTCCGGCGAACTGTCGCTGATCGAGGCCGGGGCATACATGGCGGGCGCGGCATTGCTCGCCATCGCCGTGATCAAAGGTAGCGCATACGTTTATACGACCATCAAGTCGTCGCAGTTCACCAGCGAAGCGCAGATGTTCCATACGGGCATTCTGAACGCGACGCAGAACGACGCGGATTTCGGGGCGGAGACGTTGACCACGCTCGCGACCAACCGCGCATTTGATGCGGCCGGTGCGCGGCTGGCATCCGACAAGTCGTCGTTGAAGGGCATCTTCAACCAGCCTGTGACCATTTCGATTGGTTCGCTCAGCACGGCCAACGACTCAATCATCATGTCGTATCAGGTGCCAGCCGCCGTGTGTGCGATGAGTGTCGCAGCGCTGACCAACACGTATTCACAGGTTGTCGTTGGGGCGACTACGCTGTCGGGCCCCACGACGACCTTCAGCAGTAGCGCGGCGGGCACGGCCTGTGAATCGGCGGGTGCCTACGCGACGTTCCAGCTTTACACGTCGCGCACCTAAGCGGGCCGGGCGTTCATGGGCAGCCTACTGGAAATGATGTTTGTGCTGCTTGGCGCAGCGATCCTGACGGTGCAGGGCATCAAGCAGGACGTCGCGCACAAGCGCGATACGATGCTGGCTGTCGAAGGCCAGAACGAAGCGACGCTCGTGACAGCCTACGATAGCTGGATCACCGATAACTTCGCATCACTCCTGTCGCAATACACCGCGTCAGGCAACAACGCCACGTTGACACCGCCAACGGTTGATCAGCTTAAGACGGCGGGCAATCTCAAGCAGGCGCATAGCATGGGCCCGTTCTGGGGCGGTGGTTATGCTGTGTCGATGACGATGGTGCCGGCGGGCTGCACGCAGGCGGCGGGCAATTGTCACGTCTCGTTTGCGCTGTATCCGACCCAGCCTCTGCTCAAGGGCGGTAAGGCAGACGTAGCGGGAGCCGCCCAGATCGCCGTGGCGGGGTCCAAACTCGCCGGAACAAGCCAGTTCGGATACTCGAATGCGCAGGCGCCGGGCACCATCACCGGCATCAACGGTTCATTTACCGCACCAAACCCGCTCGGATCTAAAGCCGCCTCGATCATGGCCACGAATGGTCCTGATTCGGACGGCAATTCGATCTATATCCGGCGCGACGGCAGCGTGACGTGGACGGGCGATCAGGACGTCAATAACGTCAGTCTGAAAAACGTTAACGACATCAAGGCGCAGACGATAGAGGCGAGTGGGGCGGTGACGGCAGCGAGTGTGACGGCAACGGGCGCGGTAAAGGGCAACGCAGTGACGTCGACCACCACACTCCAGGCAGGGAACATCGCTTCTCCCCGCAGTCCATGTTCGCCGAATGGCGTGATCGCGAACAACAGCGATGGGTCGGGACAGCAATTGACGTGTCAGTCAGGTATCTGGCTCCCAAATGGCGGGCGTGTCCTGCGCATGGGATACAACCCGGTTTCCGATGGCGGGATCGTTTGGAAACCGTCGTGTCCTGCAGGGGGGACTCCCATTGTGGAACTCACCCCCCAAAACTGGTACGTGAACCAGTCTGCCACCGTGAACTTCAACGCCTACGACAACGGTACCTATTGGATTGTCCGCATCACGGACGGGGCGAACGCGGGCATCACGGGGTTGGCCTACGCGGGAACATATTGCTCATATTAAGAAAGTAAAAAATGAAAAAGAAAGCTCCTCGAACGTCGATGCGGATTACGCTTCTTTGCTCGTTGCTCTCGGCAAACGTTGCGATGGCTGGTAATCCCGTCGTCTGCACATCCAATTACTACGATGCCACCTGCACTCCGCATCTGACTCGCGCCTACCAGACGCCTGGCAATTTATGTTCGACAGACCCGGGCTGGATAACGGTCACGCCGCCTCGTTGGATCGGCTCAAAGTTTAGTGATCCGCAGTGCAGCTATACGCCACCGCCGACTTGTCCGTCGGGATATGACCAGAATGGAGCGCCTTCGTGGAACGGTTCGTCGTGGGTTGGGCTTTCGTGTCAACCCAGCGCGCCTAAAGACCCAAGCAGCATGTGCAACGCACAAATTCCGGCTGTGTACACGGCGACGGGCTCATGGAATGTTTACGATCTCACAATCCCAATCAACGCACAGATCGCCGCACAGGCGGCTTCGGTCAACGGCATTCCAGCGTACACAAACGTTTTCACGCGTAGTTACGATGGGCCGACTTATTCGTTGCCCTGCTACGACAGAAACAACTACGGTGCGTCGTGCTACGTCAATGGCTCAAACGTAGTTGGAGTGATCATGTCGCAGGCTAGTAACGCCAGCAGCGGCCAGTGCAATCACTAAAAAAAAAAAGCGCCCCTATGGGCGCTCCTAAGGGCGCTTCTTTGCCGCTGTGATCAATCGGTCAGCCGATGATGTTGCCCGTGGTGAAAGAGAAGCTGCGCGAGAACGCTGTGCCGTTGATTGTTCCGGTAAGCGATACCGTGTAGGTGGTGTTCGGCAGCAACGGCGTTGCAGGATATGCAACTGCCTCGTACGCTAGGACCAGATGGTTCGGGTCCGTCGACGAATTCAGTAGCTGAAGCGTGGTGACCGTTCCAGACGTGTCAGTTACGGTCCCAGCGGTCAGAACTACCTTGTCGGTGACATTTCCTGCAACGGCGATCGGCGTACCCCAGTTGCCCGACGTGTTCGGGGGTGTCGGCGTTTCGCCGCCGCTGCTATACGCAACCCCAGTGACGCCCTGGCACGGATAAGTCAGCGGCATATTGCCCGGGATTGTTTGCTGATGCGCGAGCGTCATCGAGCCTTGAACTTCCGGGAACCCGTTGAACGAGGTTTCGTTTGTACCGATGCCGATAGCCGATGCGGGCCAAACACCGACACCGATGTGATACACACCGGACAGCCAGCCATAGACCAACTGCTGGCCGTACTGCGTTTCCGTCAGCTTCGCGTTCGTGTAATAACCCGCGCTTACGCCGCCGATGAACGAGTCGGAGTAGTTGAAATGTGCGGCACGGTCGACATACGTGACACCAATGAACCCAGGCTTGCCGGGAACCTCATCGTCGGTGATGGCGCCGCCGTTTTGACCCAGGTACTGCGCGTGCCCGACCGCCGCCTGATCGAGCAGGCTGTTGTCTTGAAGCGCTGGGAATCCGCACTGTTGGCGTTGCTGGTTCAACAGATTGAAAGCGGCGAGTTGGGCGCTGTCGGCTGCATACTGCGGCGTGGTCAAGTTACCCGCGGTCGGGCTGCTCGCGGGCGTCGAGGGTGCCGCGGCAGTGCTGCCGCCACCTCCACCACCGCCGCATGCGGCCAGAGCCATAGCTGCCGCGATCGAAACTGCCGTCAATGCGAGTTTGCTGCTTTTCATTCTTAGGTCCTCGTGTTTAATGTGGCCGCGCCCCCGCGCAACCTTGATTTCATCTTATCGAGCGCAGTCCAAAGTCAAGGCAGCGTCGGCCGAAACTTTCGAAGGCGCGAATACTTGCCTCAGATTTTGCGTGCGAAGGCATTGTAAAGAGCGGTAAGCGGTTGCGGCGAAGCGTCGTTGCGCAGGCGCAACCGTTTGCTACTGGCGTGCCGAGCGGTTCTTCCGTCGGTTTATGCGGATCGCAATAAAAAGCGCGGCCAGCACCGTGCCCGCGATCGCGGGTTGCTGTTTGCCGACCGTTGTGAGTAGCAGAGATCCTCCCCACGCCATAATGAGAAAGAACACCAGATGTTTGAACGCCTTGCTGTCAAGTACGCGCAACAATCGGGCGCCGGATCGTTGCTCACACCGCTTCGCATATTGTTCGTTGGCTGTTTCGAGGTCGAACGTCTCGGGCATCGCCTGACGCTCGACTCTGTAATGGCGCTCGTAGTGCGGGAAGCGAGAGTCGCCGCGGCCTCTGAGCCAGGCTGCGGCGCTGTCGCCAAAAAGATAAGCGAAGTCCTGCATATCAGTGCATCACGTCCGCGGTGAACTCCACCGCGCCGATCACGCCCGGAATGCATTGGCCGTCGGCTTCGGCGTGGAATTCGCCAGTTTCAATATCGCGCCAGCCGAACTGGACGCGGCCATCGTGCGAAAAGACCACTAACCCAATCTGAACCGCGAAATCGTGATGCATGGCGCGACCTCCCTTAATGTGATTGCTTGCGCTTGCTCACCTGACTCTTTGGCGAGAGAAGGTAGTTGCAGCCGGGGCAGCTAAAGTCTTTCGCGAGTTCGATCTTTCCTTCGCCGTTGGACAGGACATAATCGGTGCCGCAACCGCGACAGGCCGCCATCGTGAGGCGCGAGTCGAGCGCCATCGCTCGCGTCAGATGGTTTCCACGATCTGCGGTAATGACAAGACTCTTGCCAAACGTCTTGGCCATGATGTCGTTCGCCGCAATCAGCGCTTCGGGAATATTTCCGCCGTTGTCCAGGGCGCTGCGGTACAACCACACGTATGTCGTCGCCTGCAGCCGATGAACCGATTGTTCGACATACCAGGTCAGCGACGTCGGGTTGCATCCGCAGGGAGAGCTAACGCCGTGGATGTGCTTATAGGTGGCTCGGGCCTTGCCCGGATTGAGGTTGAAAAGATTTGTCGCAGTCGAGGCTCGGCAGCCTTGTGCCATCATCATTCGGGCGAAAACTTCCTTGTCGCTGCGTTCGAGCCGCAGATCCGTCCATGCGTTCTGATAAGGCAGCGATGCGGTCCGGACGGGCGACGTGTGCATCAGGTAGTGCGCAACGGTCTCTTCGGTAAGCCAGCCAGCGCCAAATTCCATCCAGAAATTCGCGTCGTGGAAACGCCACCGGAACAACGGGAACTTGATTGCGCCGATCGCGTTGTCGAGTCGCGCCATCGGCAGCCCTTTGAGATACGACGCAAGTTCCCGGGAAATGCCGAGCAGTGGGATCGCGGCGACATTCATGTGCAACACGTCCTTGAGCAGCTGGACGTACGCCTGATTGTAGTGATAGATGTCGCGGCCAGTGATTTGATCCACCCGCGGCATCTCTTTGGTTAGCCTCTCGACGTTGAGTGAGTCCATTGCGCCGTCGACGAAAGTTTCCCAGTCGCGTGGGTCTTCAAGCACCGGAGCAAGCGCGACAAACGGGAGATTCATCAGCGTTGCCTTCGCGGCGGCATGCTGCCGGAAGGTGTCCATGTTGGCGAGCGAGACACCAAAGATGCTTTCGAGCTCGGAATGTCCGGCGAGCGCGAGGAACATGAAGTCGGTAAGCGAAAAGTTCGTACGTTGGATCTTTTCGGCCAACCACGGGGTAAGCAGTACGTTGCGTGCTTCGGTGCTGAGTGCTTTATCAGTAGACATTTTTGTTCATTCTTCTTGTTGATCCAGCGCCCGGCCTAGGGCGCCATTCGCTATCGCATCGGTCTATTACCGTTGCAACGCCGCTTCGATTTCGGCGACATACTTGCGCAGCTGCGCAGCCAGGGCCTCGAGCGCGGGGTCGTACTGCTTCGGATCCGAGGATGCCAGCACAGCCAGTTGGAACGAGCTCATCTTGCCGCTGACGTCCTCCCAGGCGGCGGTCAGCGCTTCAAGAGAACTGTGCACTGCCTTGTTGGCAATCAGTTCGGCTTGCTGACGCCTGAGTTCCGCCTCGATGGTGACCTGTTCGTCTTTGAGAGCCTGCGTCCTGCTCTTTGCCTCTTCGAGTTCCTCGAGCGCTGCCATCACCGCTTGCTTGGTTGTTTGATAGCCCGCGGGAAGCGTTTCAACGGGAACTTCGACCTTTTCCACTTTCGCTGGCGCATTCTGGGCAGCCAGGAGTTGCTGCGAAAGCTCCTCGAGCTTTCTGTTTTTGGCAGCCAGTTCCTGCTCCATCGCCGGATAGCCGGAAGTGCGCTCGGTCAATGCGGTGCGAAGGTTGGCGATGCTGCTTTCTTTTTCGGCAAGATGACGCTCGTAAGTGGCAAGCTGCTCCTTGAGATGCTGGCTCTCGCGGTCAGTGACCTCAAGTTGCGTCTTGTGGTTCTCAAGTATTTCGTGGATGTTCTCCAGTTCGCGGGTGACGTCTTCGACCTGCTCGTCCTTCATCTGCAGTTCTCGCAGCAGCCTTTCGACGTCATCCCGTGTCATCTTCTTGCTGGGGTCCTTAAGCTCTTCGGCTTCCCGTTTCTTGAGCTTGATGGCGTCGATCTGCTCGTCCGTAACGTCTTTGGCGGCTAGCAGGTTCAGTTCCCCATAGCTGAAGATACGGATCGCTTCAGCATCATCCGCAAAGCGTTGGTGGCAGCGAATGTAGCCACGAGCGCTGGGCTGTGTGATACCCAGCACCGCCTTGAAGAATTCAAAGCAGAGTTGCGCTGCCTTCCGGCGCGCAGTGAGTGTGTCACCGACCTTACCGGTGTGATGAGTGATGGCCATGTTGACCATTTGCTGAAGGTTGCCGCCGAGGATGATCAGTTCCTGAACGATCTTCGCTTTTGACTCTGCAACCGAGAGCGTGTGCTCAACGAGCTTCGCGATGAAGTCGCTGCCTTCGGGTCCCGTGCCAAAGATCTCGCGCGCGGCCGCCGCGATCCTGTCGCGCGTCACCGCGTTCGGGTCTTGCACACTGAAGACAAACTCAGTCATCGGATCGAACGGGACCAGATCCGCGGATGAGGCCGCGTCATCGTCCTGGTACGTGTCTTTCGGAACCATCCTGTGAACTGGCGCCCGGCTCGAAAGCCTCAGGTCAGTTCTGGACGTCTTGCCATTTTGCATTCTTCTCTCCAGAAGTTGAAATGACGACCACCCTCGTTGTCGTCGTTGAAAGGAGCTTTCGCCCTAAATCGAAGCGTTGCTTCGCTAACCCACTTACTTATGCTGATCGCTCGGATCCGGTTGCCCGGCCCTTGCCGCTGTTACGACGCGTCACGTCCGTCCTCTCGGTGACTCTCCGTGAGGGACCGGAAGAGGGCCATCAATTCTTGGCGCGTCATGTCGGGGTTTTCCGCCTTTGCACGAACAATTGCGTCGATATGGTCCGCACTGACATTCCTTCCGGCGAGAGCGGAAAGCACTCCATACGTCAGATGCCGTGTGGCCGCCGGGTTGTCGCCGAACTTTTGATAGCAACGGATATATGCTCTGGCGCTCGGCGTTGAAACGCCCATCGTTTCGCGAATAAACCGGTAACAGAGCGAGACGGCTGCTCGTCTATTGGCCGGCGTATCACCAAGCCGGCCAACATGCACTTCGATGGACTTCTCCATCAGTTGCTGCATTTTTTCGCCAAGACGCACCAATTGCTCAGCTTTCGTAGGGAGCGACTGGCGGTCCGCCTCGCATGCCTTGAGCAGTGCACTGATGGCCTTGAATTCGTCGTCGTTTGCTGCGCTCATAAACCACCCCGTTAATGCAATTTGTAAGAGAGAGTAACGCGTTGAATTCGCGCCCAACCCGGGAAAGACGACGTTTTCGCACCGTCTTTTGTAGAAGCGGGGGGCATCCGCTCTCCGTTTTAAGGGAACCGAAGACATACATAACGGTCACGTTTCGGAAACATTTAGTCACATCTGAGAGCAATCGCTCTATTGCTGAAAGTGAAACGGTAAGTTTTACCTCGCTACCCGGGCGAGGTGCGCTTCCATAGCAGCAGGCGACCTTTCGATCAGAACCGCAATTCCCTGAGTGGCCTTCTGCACGTCGACGGATTGCATCCCCGCGTAGCTGTCGCGTCGCGCGCGCAGCCAGTGCGGCAGGTCGCTGAGAGACAGAAGGTCGGAATGGAGCGCGGGGCTGAGATGTGCATCGTCAGAAACGAGCAAACCGGCACCGGCGACGGGCCACAGGGAGGGAAGGCGGCGGCGGAAAAACGCGACCTTCGTCCGGTTCTGCTCCAGCGGCGATCGGCGGTCCTCTGCCTTGCCGTCGCGATCTGTCCTCGTCAGGAAGCCGGGAACCGAGGCAGGACTGATATAGCCCGACCAGTTCTTGGTCTCGAACACGAAGATGCCGAACGGGGTAACGGCGAGGTGATCAATCTCGGCGGTTGGGAAGTCCGCGCCAGGCGCGTGTTCAACAATGATCGGCCCGTTGAAAAGATGGTAGTCAGCGCCGCAGATAGCGGTCAGGCTGTTACGCAACGCGGCCTGCGCTTTCGCTTCGCCTGCTTCTCCGAGCACCGAACTGCGGTCCGTGGGCTTTCGCCGGAACAGGCGGCCAAACGATGGACGTTTTTTTCGAGTGACGATTTGCCACGCGGCGACTCCCAGAAGAATCTGAATAAACATTGCTGCCCCATGCGTTGATGATGAGTTCAGCTTGACACGTCTATTTCGAAGTCAAGGGAGCGAAAGACGCCAGATTCGTATTGCAAAGGCGAAAGCACACCTGTTTTCTAAAGCTTTTCCGTCGCCAGGTCGACTGGCGATGCGTAAAGTCACTCCTATCCCCGCGTCCTGGACGCATCGACTCGAGTTTGTTGGCCGTGTGACGTAATGCGGCCGCGCTCTATCCCCTGTTCGCTTCCGCCGATAGCTGCTTTTGTCACGTCTTGACCGAGCCGTGAGGAAAGCGTCTCTCCGCGCGCCCGTTTTCCCTGCTCACAAGAGCATCGAAACGGTCCAGTGCCTTCCAGCCTGGACATCCCCTAGTGCGTCAATTTTTCTGGAGAGAAAAATGCCGAAGCAGTTCTTGATGAAGGCGACTCGTTCGCCCATGTCGTTTCTCGCTGTGTGCTTTGCGCTTTGGCTCGCGGCACATTCATTCTTCGCCGCACTTTTTGTCGGCTTCCTCGCGATTAAATGGATCAGATCGGCGATCCGCGACGCATTGAAAGACGAGAAAGAGACGAGCGATACAACACCGGCAACGCCGACGACTGCCAAGCCTCAGGCCGAAGCGGTGCCGACGGCGGCTGTAACACCTATCAAACGACACTACGCGAAGTCGCCTGTCGTTGTTCCTCTTAAGACCGGCACCGACGAATAGTCGAGTCGCCTCAACAGCAAGGACGCCCTCCGGGGCGTCCTTGCAATTCACCCCAACGGGAACCCTTCCCGTTGCGGGGCATGGGTTTCCCGCTTTTCGGAGAAATCCCATGGAAACAGAAATCACGGCATGGCAACTCGATATGTTCGGCGGCGAATTGCCGGTGGTTGTCAGAGCACCCATCAAGCCTGATCCGTTGCCCGATCCACAGTTCTGGAGCGAAGCGGTGCGCGAGAAGATGGTCGATGCACTGGTAAACCTTGCGAGGGACAGCCGTCGGGGCGACAACATGCCTGAGTCATTGGCGGACTGTTGTGCGCTGTTCGGCGAGAGAATTCGAAACTGTAAGAAGATCGAGTTGGCGGACTATCGCGCAACCCTTGGCTGGGTGATGGAATTCTGGGACGGCGCCCTGCCGTACCGTTACGTGTGTGAGGTCAGTGGTTACCCCGCCGATGCCCTGCAGAACATCATCATGGAAAATCCGCTGCTCAGGCGGGACATGGAAGATGTTCGTCGTAGCTGCTTCGGCTCCTTGCTGTAGGAGAGCCGGAGATGACAGCAACGACATTCGGCAAAGTCCTGAGCGGACTCTTTGGCCTTCGGGAGCCAGTAGCAGCGCCGGCAGCTCCCGCACCGGTAGTGGTAGGGCAAGGGGGCCGCAACGAGCGTCAGGTGGTTATCGCAGGCGAGGCGCGGCTGTTCCGCGACGAAGGCGATGTAGTCGTTCAGTTTCGCCCGGCCTTCGATTACCAGCTGCGCGACACGCCTGTCGGCATGAAGCTCGTACCGTCACTCGAACCTCACTGGGCCGTCGTTGACGAACATCCCGGCCCGCTGACGGAGGCGATCGCTGCGGCGATCAAGGCGGCGGCTTCGCCGGTCGTCCGGGAGCGTGAGGCCGCAGAGGCAGAGCGTGCCCGTGCACCTGTGCAAGTCAAGCCAGCTACCACGCCGGTCGTGATCGAGAATGCGGCGCCAGCGTTGGCGTCGTCCGCGAAAGCGTCGGAGCCGCATCGCACGGAGCGTCCGCATTACGGCGTCGTAAAAGAGTGGGGCGAGCGCGAGTTCCCCGATGGAAAGCGTCCCGGCAAGACCTACGAGTCGTTCTGCCTGACGCTGGAGAACCGTGGGCAGACCCGCCTGTTGCAGGGCGAAGGCCTGCGTGACGCAATCGCCGAGACGCACTGCCGCCTTGGTGATCGCGTCGAAGTCCGGCGACTCGGCAAGACGAAGGTGCCCGCAGTCAATTCGCGCGGGGAGCCGATTCTTGACGGAACGGGCGCTCAGGTCCTGTGGGACAAGTGGCTGTGGTCTATCAAAAAGAAGTCGTGATGGACATTCAGAACATCTGATCCCGAACTCTCTCACCTTTATTCCTGGCTCTGCTCACCTTCGCTGCCTTGACCATCCCTCACGGGTGGCTGGGCGCGAAGTGTGGGTTTTCTTTCCTCGCATTTGTCAGTACTCCAACCGGCAGCGCCCGTCCTTGCTGAGAAAAGCCGTTCCGCGTGGCTTACGCGTAACCGACGGCTTTTCTGAACAACGGTTTCACCGCCTGTAAAGGCATCGACCTCAACCACACCACTACTGGAGTGACATATGAATGTTAAGGACCTGAAGCTGTCCCCGGAACAGTGGGTAGCGTTGCTCCAGAAGTACGGAGTGCCCGCAACCTCACTCACCGGAAAAGGCGCGCCTTGTCCGATCTGCGGCGGTAACGACCGCTTCACTTATGACAACAAGCGCGGCCGCGGCGACTGGGTGTGCCGCAAGTGCGACGAAGGAAGCATGAAGGCCGGAGACGGCTTCGAGCTGATCTGCAAGGCAGCGGGGATCACTTTTCGAGAGCTGATGCTTGAGCTCGAGGGCGCTCCGCTGACGGCGCACGATACGCCGCGATTTACTGGTACTGCGCCTTCGCCCGGTCGAAAGGCCGATCCGGCATGGGCCCGAAAGCGGCTGGAGTCAATGTGGAGCAGCGCCGTGGTGCACGGACACGACGATCTCGTGTCGAGGTATCTACGTGCGAGAGTGCCCGGTCTTGACCTTCCGTCGTCCCCGGCGCTCCGTCTGGCAATGCTCGAATATCGGCACGAGAAAAAGGTCATTGGAAAGTGGCCCGGCATTCTCGCCAGATTCACGCTGCCTGATGGACGCCTCGGCACGCTTCACCGGACGTTCCTTGATCGGTCTAAGCCTGCGAAGGCAACGATCATCACTAATGATGGCGAAGTCCTGCCTTCAAAGATGAATGACGTGACGCTGCATAAACTCAACGGCGGCGCAGTCCGGCTGATGGAGCCGGTCAACGGCGAGATCGGCGTGGGAGAAGGGCTGGAATCGGTGCTCGGCGCGCACATGCTTTTCGGCGTGCCGGTGTGGTACTGCCTCAACCGTGTGCTGCTTTCTGACTTCGTTGTTCCTGAAGGCTACGGAATTCGCGTAGTGCACATCTTCGCGGATTTTGATGCGATTGATCCGAAGACGCGAAAGTCTCCCGGGATGGCTGATGCGCTGGCGCTTGCGAAACGGCTTCGCGCCGACGGCTATACCGCCATCGTTCACCGCCCGAAGGTTCGCGGGACCGACTTCGCGGACGAATGGATGACGTCATGTAACAAGCCTCGCGGTCCAGCCGTCCCTGTGCGGCTGGGCAGCACGCGCGAGGCGCTGCACATCTGATTGACAGCGGCTTTGTCCGTTCAGTAGTTGTTCTTAACCGCCCGGTGGGGATTCGTCCCCGCCGGGGCCGTCAATCCGTCTGGGCCTATCTCATGGAGAGAAGCATGTTCAAGATGATTGTTGGCCGGTTTGAGATTGTCGCTACTTCGGGTGTTGAAAACGGTTCGGTGCGCGTCGGCAAGTCGCAGGCGAAGGCTTACGATGTGATCGACCGGCGTCAGGCGGTGAATACGAAACCCGAAAAGGTCGGCCTGGATCTGGATGACGCGTGGTTCTATTGCGTTCGCCATCAGGGTCGAGCTCACGCTATTGCCTTGTTGCATTGACTCAACCCCATAAAGACAAACCCGGCCAATGGCCGGGTTTTTTTTCGACTGTACGGACCGCTCGTCCTTCTATCGCCACCACCAGGGCCGCGTCTTGACCCGGATGACCGTGCGCAGAAGGTAGTACATCATGATAAGGAATGGGCGAAGAATCCCGATCGCCCAAAGAAAGGCGGTGCCGCAGATGAAAAACACCCACACCGTGACATCGCAGGTCGGAAAGAGCAGGTCGATAAACATCAATCCAGCAAGGCCGGCGGCGATAACCGCGCGCCGTGCGAGCGGATCGAGAGCCCAGAATTTTTCAAGCATGGTCGCGATCCTTTCGAAGCCACGACAGCGCCGCGCTGCGGAGGTGATACGCCGATTCCCACAGGGCAACAACGACTGCGACGAGGAGCCAAAAGCGCGCGGCCCGAGTCCAGTCCACGTTGGTGAGTATGTGCAGGAGATCCATCGTTTCTACTCCGTTAGTGAAGCCCTCTATTGCGGGCCGATGACCTATCTTCGCAAATGTGGCGTGAAGTCAAGGACATCGGCCGCGACTAGAAGTCGGCGAACTGGTCGGCGATAGCGTCCGTGTTAAAACGCCGTGTGCCGTTGATCCCCGGCTCCGCAGCGTGCGACTCGAGCGGTTCTGACGCCGTGGCCGGGGCAGCATCGACAGAGAAGATCGGTGTGGGATCGCTCTTAACCATATCTGCGGCCTCTGTTTTCGGCTGGGGCGCCGCCGGTTCCGTCATGCGCATGACCGGCTCGACGGAAACGCCGGATGCAAGACGTTTCGCGTTCCCCTCGTTGAGCGCCGCTCGCGCGAGCGCCCTGAGTGCGCCCGCGCGCATGCGCTCATTGTCGAACTGTTTGATGAAGGCGAAAAGATCAGGGTCCGTCGCTTCATTGAGCGTGACTTTGACCACGGCCTTTCCAATCATGCAGCGGCTCCCACCTGTTTGCGTTCGCGAGCAAGCGTTGCCTCACCAACGATCAGGAAGCCCTTTGCGTTGGCATAGCAGGGAGCATCGAGCACGTCGAGTTGGACGCGCGGAAACGCGGCGCGTATCGAGGGTTCGTAAAGAGCTGCGCCACCACCGGTGAGGACGATCGAGCGTAAGTCCGCAGTCCGGCCGACACGGTTTTGCATTTCCTTGACCGTTGCGTTGATGATGGCCTGCGACTGTTCCAGATAGGGGCTAAGGTCAACATCCTTCCCGTAGAACAGGAGCGGCTTTTTCTCGCGCAGGCATTTGTCGATCCGTTCAATGTCATCGACCGGTTCCTTCTCGGTCTTTGCGATCAGCGACGCAATGCTCTTGTAGACCTGAGACGCACCGCCTGGAGCGCCGCCGCTGCGGCGGTCATTCATCGTGAAGCCGTGAGCGACCACCCAGTCAGTCGTGAAATAGCCTACATCAATAACCAGATGGGCGTTTTCGCGGTCGAAGCGGCTACCGCCGTACTCGGAGAACGATACGAGTGATCCCAGGGGTTGCGGCACTACCTTTACGGAGTGAACACGGATATCGCCGTGGCCAAAGTTGAGCGTCCCGGTGAACGCATCGCGCAGATGCGCCGAATATTTGTTGATGGTGTGAACGGGCAGCCCCAGCACCATGCGGTCGACCTCGGTGACGCCCGCAAACTGGAGAGATCCCCCGAGTAGCGCTGCATAGTTCGACGTGAGGCAGAAGTCTTCCGATAGCGTTCGACCTGCATTGCCGTACGCGGAGGACAGTTCAACGCCTGGGCCAATCTCGTATGTCGCGCCGTCCACTTCGATCGGCAATACCTTGCGCGCATGTAGCACGCCTTGTCCATAGCTAGAAACCGCTTCGCTCACCGCAATCGGCGTCACCGAGGGAAACATTTGGGTGGCAATGTCCGACCCCAGGCGGAATGCGCTTTTCGTATTGCCGTATCCGACGTCGACTGCAAATACCGATACCTTCATTGGGCTCTCTCCAGAGTTGTCTATCAGTGTTCACTGCGCGTTCGGCCCCAGCAGGGGCCAAGTACGGGCCAAAGATCGTTGTCGCAATGACGGCTTCTGCTCTTGGTCCCTGCTGGGGCCAAGTACGGGCCGAAGGATCCCTGCCGCAATGACGTCTTCTGCTCTTGGGGCCGAGTTGGGGCCAACGTTGGCCCCAAGACCGCGAGTGACGTTCCAACTCTATCGGCTAGGGAGCGAAGTCAAGGAAGCTAAAGCTCGCAACATTTAGGGAGCTTTAGCAATTCCGGGAGCGGCGAGCGCAGCTATTCTCTTGGTTACCCACCGCGCGGATAGCGCATCGACCTCCGAGTTTCACCATTGAAGGGATCGCTTTGCCTGGCGAAAACCCTTCCTGTCACAGGCCGCATTCTGACGCGGCCTTTTTCTGAATCAAATCAAGTGCACCATGGTCCACACTGAGGACCCCGGACACGCGATATCCATTGGGTTAGCGGGCGGTTTTGCCCAGATTTGCGCGATGAGACGACGTGTAAAGCGGACAGTCGGACACTACCGACACTGCGCGCGACGACTCAGAGACGTATGGACGCACCCTTTCAGCACACGAAGCTGGGACTCGTTACATGAAGCCCGACCTACTACAGCGGCAGATTGAACAGTCTTGGGGGTGGGGGTATGTGCACGCCAGTTGAGGCGAGCATGTCCCTGTACGGAAGACGAACGGCGGGCGCGGCCGGAGAAAGAACTGCGCAAAAAGTATTGCCGGGCATTTGGCCAAAGTCGTGCGAGTCGATAGACAGACGCACACGGGCACGCGAAGCGTGTCACAGGCCGGCACGGTAGCCAGAGCAGTCGGCGGAGTCGGGATCGCGGAGCGAAAGAGCGCTGCGGCCCGACCTGCGAGACAGCGGACCCGATCAACGACGATGGACTCTGCAAAGGCAGATCCGATGCGGTGATGGCAGGGAAAGCAGGTATCGCAGGCAGGCATCGCGCGTGAGCGCGGCGTCTCGCAGCAGGCAGCAGATGGACAGTCGATGCACGTTTCTTCCACGTGCGGGGCTGATCGAATGGAATCGCTAAAGGACAGGAAGGCAGTACCCGGCGGGGAACGCAACGCGCAGCGCGGTCAGGTTGATGCAGGGGATAGGCTTCCGACGTCCCGCCCGCAGTGCGAACGACGACGGCCGTGAAAAGCGGTCAGGTTGAAAATGTATCCGGCGCCGCGGCGTGCGGACAGGCTGTGCAACGATGGCTGCACGGCGCGACATGCATGGGGACATCAGGGTGTCAGCGATATTGAACGTGCGCGCGGTGCTGCGCGACTACTGGTTGCCTGCCGACTTCAAGGCTGCATTGGAACAGCTGCTTCTGGATAACGTGAATCGCGTCCATAGCCGGACGAGAATCAGCGCGAAGCCGCTTTCGATAAAAACGCAGGAGCGCCGGACATTGGCGATCTGCAAGTCGTTTGAAGAGTTGCGCCGGAATGGCTTCGCGCTGCAATCCCCATACTCACTGAAGCACAAGCATGTCGAGTTTCTCGTCAAGTTCTGGGTCGATGCGAAGCAGACCGGGGGGACAATCGAGAACAAGTTGACCTATCTGCGGGCGCTCTGCGAGTGGATGAAGAAGCCGAATCTGATCGGCACGCTGGCCGATTATGTCGACCGCGAGCAGCACAACCTCGTGCGCTCGTACGTCGCGCTGCAGGACAGATCGTGGGAAGGAAATGGAATCGACGCTGAAGCCAAGATCAACGAGATCGCCTTCACTCACCCGAGCGTGGCGGTGCAACTGAAACTCCAGGCGGCGTTTGGTCTGCGCGTTGAAGAGAGCTTCCTTCTTCGGCCCGAGGAAGCTGTGCGTGGCGATAGTTTGCTCAATGTCACCCGAGGCACGAAAGGCGGCCGGGAGCGCGTCGTGCCGATAGAACTCAAGCTCGCCGTGCTAGAGGAAGCGGCGACGCTTGCAAACGCTTATACCGGGTCAACAATCCCGCATGGATACACGAAAAAACAATGGCGTGAACACTACTATCACGTGCTCAAAAAGCACGGCGTCACGCAGGGGGGTATAGGCGTAACGAGCCACGGTCTCCGCCATCAGTACCTACAGCAAATGTACGAGCGGATCACTGGCGCCCGGGCTCCGATCAAGCAACCCGCGGAACGGGTGGACCGTGAGGCGCACAAGGCTGCGATGCAGCGCATTGTGCAGGCAGCTGGACACAGCCGCGCGACTAAGGCGAACGCTTATCTGTCAACGCATGCGGCGATGGATGCGCGAAAGAAGCGCCGGATCACGCCGGAAATGGCAGTTGAGGCGCTCGCGCAGGCCGGCGGCAACAAGTCTCGGGCGGCCGCAGCTTTAGGAGTTTCACGACAGGCGCTCTACCGGCTCCTCGAGCGTTGAAGCGGGCCAGCGCCCAGCTTACTGGCGTGCCTGCAAATGCGCCCGACGCCGACACTTCCAGTGGGCCTCTGAACGCTATCTCGGAACTTTGATAACACGGACCTGCCCGCAAACGCCCAAAGACGTACACGTAAGTGTGACGTTTATTGGGGCGGTCTATAAACGTCACACTTGCAAACCTTGGCAAATCAAAGGCTTAGAAACGTGCGAAATTTAACGCGTTTTACGTGTACGTGAAGCCCAGGACGAGAGTTGCCGCTAGAAAAGCCACTTCAGAAGCGGGCTGGTCAGTGCATGGTAGGTGATGATTGCGCTGATCGCGAGGAGCGTAAGCAGTTGCGGCATCAACTTCTCACGGTGGCGGTATGCGGCGCGGATGTATTCGACAGGTGACATGTTTTCTCCGAAGGTCGTTCGCTCACCGGTGCGGCGAGATTTGATTCCAGTATGACGCCGCTCTCATGAAGTCAAGTCACCAGCGGTTGCGATCCGGGAGATCGTCGACGGCTGCCGAGACGCGTGTCTCGAACGAGCACTCCTCGTCATCGCCGGTCGCCGGAATGCGCGGAAACTGCACGGACGCCACACCATCGATGTAGACGAAGCGCGCCATCTGCTGCAGCGTGCGGTAACGCGCAGCATCCTCCAGCACCGGGTCGACCGGCCAGAAGTCGCGCGTTGTGATTTTCCCGTCGACGATTTTCTGAGCGAGCATTGAAAAGACCGGGCCGCGCTTCTCCCAGTCCTCAGCAGTCCGCGCGAGCAGATCAAGAAGGTACGGCGCGTCGACCGGCGAGATTTCCTTGCGGACAAGATCAAGCAGATCGCCTTCCGTAGCGGCCGGCCGATTCAATCTCGTGTTCCAGATTTTTCCGGCTTCATCGAGCGCGGCGTGCTTGTTGTCGGTGAAGGGGATCCACGGCGTCTGCATCCCGCAGTCGTCACACAAGATGCAGCAAAGCTTCTCGGTTGGTGGCTCCGATAGCGATCGCGCCTCCATATCGTTCATCACGGGGGCGGTGCTGGAGTTGATTTGCAGAAAATTCGTGGACGGCCTGATGCGGCCCCCAATCACTCGTTGGGACCAGCCGAAGGCCCAGTTGCCGCCACAGTGTGCGCAGGGGAATAGTTCATCAGTCATGGCGCTTTAGCAGGTCAGTGTATTTGTATGGGATTGTAATATTCGCCGACCGGCGTCACTGCAAAAAGCGAGAGGAAAAAACGCCAGATTGGGGCAAATCACGACCGCAGGGCGTCGGCGGCCCGATTGTATGCCTCGTGAGACAGCAGACGTATCGGTCGCAACGACTCACAGTCGAACATCAGGCGGTAGGCGTAACCCACTGGCACGGAGAGCAGCTGGCCATTTGAGGACCGGATCGGCTTGCCCTTCAGGGCGCAGGGGTGGGTGCCGTCCCGCACCTTCGCCAGGACCATTCGAGCCTCTTTCTGGATCGACGGAAGATGCGCAACGCACGACAGGTCGATTGGATCGGCGGCGGCTAGTTCTGCCTTGGCGAGACGCTTATGCTGCCTTGCGAGCATCTCGGCTTCCTTGGCTTTGGTGATGGCGGCGCAGGTATGGCAGTACTTGCCTTTGCCCGAGTGGCCGCAGGGGAAGTTGCGCTTCATGGTGGTGTCGTCCTTGGGATAGCTGATACACCATTCGACCATGAAGGCTCTCGCAGTCAAGGGAAGGTTGGGGCTGGTTTTAATGGCTCTTTTGTCTGCTTGCCATCGAGCTCGGCCGACAGGTCGAGAATGCGCGCGTCTGCAGCCGCGAGCCGTGTGTTCAGGCGCTCTATGTGGGCCAGAGCGACGGCGTACTGGTCGGCGAGCATAGTGAGCGCCCAGAACGGCGTGAGCGCGGCCGAACAATCCCGGCAGGTGACGATTCCGCCGCGTGGGTCAAGGCGGATGTTGTGATGGTCGCACTCACCGGGCCGGTGGGTGCGTTCGTCGGTGGTGACGCGCAGGCGCGCGAACGGGATGACACTGCTCATGCACGTCCGGTTGTTAAAGGTAGTGGTTTATGGGGCGGCGGGCCGCGACTGTACCGCGGAAGCGGCGTCCGGTGGAAAGAGCGTGCGGGAGATCGTCTCGTCGCGGCGAAAGAAAGAGTTGGATTCCACTGGGACGGTCCTGTTTAGAGCTATGTCTGCTCACCCTATCGACATAACCGGCAAGTCAAGTCGGCGACGGCAGCGCGACCGAGGAGAGCGGCGACGGCGGTATCCATTCAACGCATGGCTCATTGCGCGAAGCGTACAGCACCTGTTTCTGCAACTTGCGCGCACGGTAGGCATCGTTCGATTCCATGCCGTAGACCTCGATGGCGGTTGGGCGCGCGGTGTCAGTCAGGCGGAAGTCGGGCAGCATGTCGTCCGACTGGTCGCGGCGTAGTGGCTTGTCGAACCGCCGGCGTTCTCCGACGAGACGATTCGCCATCTCCACCTCGTAGCTCGAGTCGCAGGCGATGAACGAGCGGCTGCAAAGCTGCAGCGCGAGATCGACCGCCCGCAGATTGCCGTCTTTCGTGCGTTCAACGACGAGCACAGCGACGACGCGTGCTTCCGGCTTGCCGATCATCGGCCACGCATGCCGGAAAGACCGGGCCGCGTTCTCGATCAACGTCTTCGACGCGTAGAACGTTTCAAACGTCTGGCGCAGACGAATGACGAAACCGTATTTCGATGGGTCGATCGCCTTTATCTCTGCGATGATCACTCCGCGATCCGAGGTTGTGGGCGTCGTGCGAATGCGGGAGAGGAAGGCGTCGAACTCGGCCTTGATGGTCGGGAGCTCACTCTCTTCGTAGCGCCGCATGACGTGAACGACATCCTGAATCTGCTTCCCGTTCATCTTCCCATCGCCGAGCACAGCAAGGATCCGCGCGCTGCACGTGCCCCAGTTGCGCTGCGCTTCTGCAGACCAACGGTTAAGGCGAGCGTCCTGCCATACGCGTCGCAGAAATCCAAGAAGGGGAGCGGACCGGCGCGACTCGGCGCGCGGAGCGGCGTTCTCTGAGTTTTCGCGGCGTGCCTTTTCGACGGTGCGCACCGTCAGAGAGACGTCCAGCCGCGCATCGAGGCCGGCTGCCGTGTTCCGTATCGCTTCCTGCCCTGTCACGGAAGACGGGCCAGCGTCGGTGGGTTCGGCGAAGAAGGAGCAGAGGTCCCGATTGTGATGCATCCCTTCGTCGGGCCAGCGCGCGAGATGGAACAGTGCGCCATAGCGGCGAACGACGAGTCGCAGTGGCTTGCCGCCGCCGGCGCTCTGGCAGAGACACTCGGCATAGCCGGGCGAGCGCTTCGCCCGTTCGAGCCGTGTCGCGAAACGCGCGGGATTGTCCTGAACGTCTTCGAGGGACGTCACCAGGCCATCGAAGCGGACGTTTGTCATCGGTCAGTTCCGTAGGAAGTCTGCTATCGCAATGCCGTTGCTCGCGCGAAACGCATACGTCCCGAGTAGCTTGCTCACCTGACGAACGCTGCTCGCGAACTGGTCGAGGTGGTGTTGTGTTGGGAAGCGTGCAACGATGCGTCGCAGTATGCCGGGAGCGACGTAGTCCCGTTGTTCGATATAGCCGTCGCCAATCAGGGCGTCGATCCAGCAGTCCGGAAGTCCTAATGCGGCGGCGCTGCTGGCTCCTTGTCCACGCGTTGTATCGAGGAATTCAAAAACGATCGTGATCAAGGTTGGACCTTTGCGGGACGGAGCGCGTCGCCGAGCCTCGCCATCCGCCCGAGCGGGATGATGCGCTCGATGGTCGAGGCGTCAATGACGTGGCGCGCGCCTGTTGCGTTCTGAAACTCGAGAAAGGTCACGCCGTCAACGACGTGCTTGCCGACGAAAGTGCGTTCCAGCAAGAAACCGGGGAAATAACCGTTCGACAGCGCGATCGCGCGTGTCTCAATTCGGTAGCCCGTCGCGGGCAATAGGTGTTCGGTAGCGTGTTCCATGCGCTCAGGGCCGCGCGGGCTCGTTGGGCTTGTGCTTTACCCGATAAGCATCGAGGAGTGAGATTGCACCGATCGCTGTAGCAAACGTGTTGAACAGGGCGAGAGCTATCAGCCACGCTGCGCGCTGGTCGTGCGCCGCGATCTCTGATGCGCGCTCCCGCTCGGCTACCGCAAGATTGGCGCGCTGCGCGCTTAGTGACTGGCTCAGCGCATCTTCAGAGCGCACTTCGTGACGTGCCAGAACACCGGAACGAAGCTCAGGCGGCAAATCTTTGATCGCATCCGAGACACCTGTCAGTTCCGAGACGATTGCGGTGTCGATCACAACGCCGACGGCTGCGCGTTGTGGTTGCAACTGGATTCCAGCAAGGCCGATCGTGACCGTCGACGTGAGCACGGCGATGGCGAGGATGGACAGCGTGGCGCGTTGACTAAATTTCATGATGACCGATGTGTTGGTGGCGCAAGGGCAGCACTGCTCCGTATTTTCGAGCGAACACCTTTCTCATGGGCGGACAAAGGGAGCGGAAAAACTGGAGCATTCCCCTTTCCAGTGGCCATAGATCGAAAGTGGAATGTAAGTGCTGCGCCGGAAAGAGATACGAAAACCGCCACCATTCTCCGGATTGGTCCGTAACGCGTTAATGGGCGGCGGACCTGGTCACCGCAGGGCGGTTGCTCCGCAGCGTTCGAGGAACGGGACCTCGGTCTAGCCCAGAGTCGCAGTTATCCACAAGTTTGTCCCCCGAAAGTGGGGATAACTCTGGGCGGGCCGCGGAAAGAGGCGAGGCGAAATAGCCGTCATTCGACCGTGCCGACAGCTTCTCGCGTCGTATTGTTTACCCATCACCCGCGCATACGCGCATCGACTGACTGCGCATCAGCGCAAATTCACCTGACGGCCGCTCTCAGGCCGCTCATTCAACCCAGACGGGAACCATCCCGCTCTGGCGTGGTGTTTCCCGTCAATTTCATCGAGGGAAACACCGTGTACACAGCACTTGTTCAGCAGTTCAAGGACGCACAAACGAAGGCGGCCGCTGCCTATCTTGAAGTAAGGGCAGCAGAAATCGCGCTTTTCCCGGGCGACGGTCAGTATTGCTACCGCGCTGCAGAGTCCCGCTCCGAATACAAGACGGAGCGTGAACTTAGCGACTTCTGCAACCGGCTCTCGCATGTGCTCGTTAGAGAAGCAGTCCGACGCTTTTCGCCGCCCGGAGGACGGCTGGAGATCGACGACAGCAAGGAACTCCAGAAGGCTTCCGTCGATATTAGCGGGGCGCTCGCAGCGGGGAAGTGTCCTGACTTCGACGCTTTCTGGGCTCATCTCGAACGCACCTACAGCGGCGACGCTGGAAAGCGTATCGCGTTGATCCAGGCCGCGAAGCTGATCATTGACGGGTTCAACATTCGTCCGAACTCCGAGATCAAGCGGACGTCGAGCGCAATCGTGCTTGAGGGGCGCATCTGGAGCGAGCCATGCCATCGGTCAAGCGCCCGGAGGCCGACCTATCACTCACAGCAGACAGTTACCAGCATCACGCGCGGGCTCGGTGCCTTCGCAGGCCATGCTGGCTTCGACGCGCTTGCTTCCGTGCTCAGCCATGGTGGCCTGGTCGACTACCACTTCGAGACGCGCGAAAAGGTGTCTTTCCAAGGCCTGGACATCGTGATGTACAACGAGAAGTGGCAATTTAAGTTCTCGCACGAGGTGGGCGACGCGCTGTCGCTGTTCATCAGCGAGTATGGCGCGGAATACCTTGCTTCACGTGATCGGTATTGAGGCGGAAGCAGCCATGTTCCGTCAACGCATCTTCCGTTTCTCCCACCTTGTCGCGCAGACGTATGCGCTCCCGCACGACGTTCTCTTGACGATCGTGAGGGCGAGTGATCGTTACTCGCCCGCGCTGCGTGCAGCCGCCTTGCGCCACATCGTGCTGCAGGCTCCGTTGCACGTGACGGGCGGCCAGCCGTTCGCCGCGCGCCGGCGAGCTGTTCGCAGGTTTTATCAGCTGTAGTTTTCGTCCCGCCGCGCAGTACGTCGGCGTCCTTTCTTCGGCCCGCTTTTACGCGGGCCTTTTCTATTTATGGATGCAATCATGCAGAGAGATCTGTTTTCCTTCGAGCCCGACTGGTACGAGCCGTTGCGCTCGCTCATCAGTCTTGGCTCACAGGCTGCACCGGTCGCTCACCAGGGCGAACTGGCCGCGGCGCGACGGCAGCACCTCGGGCAGTTTTTCACGCCGGACGCGATCGCCGCCTTCATGTGGAGTTTCATCAGCGGCTGGCGTCTCAATCGTCGCATCCGTCTGCTCGATAACTCGGTCGGCTCTGGTCGGCTTTTTCAGTACGCTGACCCGGAGCGATATGCGGTGTATGGCGTCGACGTCCATGCGGACGTAATCACGCAATGTCAGAAGGTGTTTGAGGACGCAGGGTTCGACTGCGAATTCAGGCATGCGGGGATGGAGGACATCCAGCCCACGAACTTCGACATCGCGATCATTAATCCGCCGTTTTCCGTGCATCTGGAGTCACCGCATCTGAAGCCTTTTCCCTGCACCACGTGGGGCAGATACGGGGCCAACACCAGCGCGCTGAGTCACGAGTATTCGGTGCATCAGGCGCTGGACGCGGCGAACATCGTTGTTGCCTTGCTTCCGATCACGACGGCCGAAGCCGTCATGACCGGCGGGTTGGGTGACTCGGCGCGACGCCGCGCAGCGGGTCTGTTCGAGTTGCCGCCCGATGCGTTCAGGTCGGAAGGAGCAAACGTACGGACCGCTGTTGTGGTGTTTGACCGCTACCGCTCAAGGCCATCGGACTTTGTCCGAACGAAAGTCGACAACCTCGCGCTGCCGGGGCCCGACCTCGGTTTGCATTACGAGGATCGAAGCTTTGGCGAACCGCGCTTGCGCTTCCAGAAGCTCGATGACAGCGTGCCGGCCATCACCCGGCCTGTGACGGGCGACAAGTCTGTCGTCATCTCGCATGACGGCCGATGCATCCGTCTCGGCTTCGCGTGTGGCTTCAACGAGGCGATGGTGCTCAACAGTGTCTTCGTTGATCGCATCTATTCGCGTGACGGCCACCGGCTGCCGCGCGGCTTCCGGTATGCCGGTCAGGGACTGCTCGATCTTGAGACGTATCTGATGCAGGAGCATCCGCGAGCCGCGCTGGACAGACTGCTCGACCGTATCCGCAGCGTTGGAGGCGCACCGCAGTTCGCACCGGGTTTCCTCGAGCACTTTGAGCGGCGTGCGAGAAGAAGCATCCGGCAGGCCACGCCGCTCAGACATGTGGCGTGGACGACGGGTGCGGGCTCTTCAGATAACGTCACCGGCAAGGCGCGTGAGACCCACAAGGTTGACGCAACGCGCTGGGCGAGTCCGCTGGTGATGGCGGGCGAATCAGTCAACTTCGCACGCGAGGATGACGGTCGCTACCGGTACGTCGTGAAGGGCGCCAACTACCATCTGTCGGTCGACGAGTTGCACGCGCGGTTCGCGGTCGAAAACGTCGCCGAGGGTTGGGAGGTGGTGCACGAAGGCCTCGCTGTAAAGTTTCCGCAGCAGGCCGCGGCGCTGAAGGCCAGGGTCCAGTCGTTGGGTATCGATCAATGGCTTGACTGGGAGTTTCAGACTGAGGATCTGGTCGAAACGCTGATGAAGCCGTCAGGCTGTGTGATTGCGTGGGAGCAGGGCTGTGGCAAGTCGCGCCTCGCGATTGCGCTGATTCTCGCTTCGCAGGTCAGGCATGGACTCGTCGTTGTGGAGTCCCGCCTGATCGACGAGATGATGAATGAGATTGCACAGCTGCCGGTCGACGCCGATGACGTAAAAGTCATCGGTTGCGCGGCTGACCTGACGGACCTGCGGCGGATCAACCTGATCTCGTATGAGCGGCTTCGTATGCCCGTCGACAAGGACGCATCGAAGCGCGTGACATATGCGCATCGTCTGCGTCGACGCATCGGTCTGCTGGTTGCCGATGAAGGCGAGCGGCTTGCCAATCCGACAAGCGATCAGAGCCGCGCGCTGTGGCAACTGTCTGCCCGGCGTCGTTATGTGCTTACCGGTTCCCCAATCCCCAACTATCCGCGTGACGCTTTCGGGCTCATCGCGTTTTCAGGGGGTGACGGAACAGCGGCCCAGCCTTACGGGTATCGCCTCGGCTATCTGGAGCAGAACTGGATTAACACCGTCGAGTATGCGATGCGCGGCGTTGACCGGTTCCGGGATGACTTTGTTGTGCTCGAATGGGTCACGTGGCAGTTCGCGGAAAGCCTGCAGGAAGGGGCGAAACGTGAAGTGCCCAAGATCGGCAATCTGCATGGTTACCGGGCGATGCTGGCGCCGCATATCAAACGGCGGCTGGTAGCTGAACCGGAAGTCGCGAAGTACATCAGGATCGATCCGCCTGAATTTGAGGTGGAGACCGTGGGCTGGGACAGTGGGCATCTTGCCGCTTACCTGCGCGCGGCCGACGAATTCGCTGACTGGTATCGCTCATCGCGCGACGATAGGAAAGCATGCAATCTCGTCACGATCCTCGCGCGTATCCGTGCGGTGCATTTTGCCGCCAACTATCCGCAGTACGGGATGGAAGGCGTCGAGCGCATCGGTGGCCTGACGAGCAAGCAGCGTGCAGTGATTTCGCGCATGCGCGAGATCGCCGCAGAAGGCAAGCAGGCGATCGTGTTCGCGGAAAACCCGGGCGTGCTGGATCTGCTCGCACGCGAACTTGCGTCGCACGGTGTGCAGTCGGTGCCGTTTCACGGCGAGATTCCGATCAAGCGCCGCGTGTCCGACAAGGACAAGCGGTTTCTGACGGGACTGGCCACGGGGCTTCTGGCAACGAAGGCATCGGGGCGCGCGGGCTACAACCTGCCGAACGCTGACTACATCCTGTTTTACGACCGGTCGTGGACGTGGCGCATTGAGTATCAGGCGATGCGGCGCGCGCTGCGCTGGAACCGGAAGGGGACCCTGAAGGTGCTGTATTTCCATTTGCCGGGCAGCATTGACGAGTATCAGGACCAGATGGTTGCGCACAAACGTGACGCGACGCAGGCGGGACTGGACTGGGCGACGCCCGAGCTTGAGGACGAAACGTTCCTGCATATGGATTCACTGCTGGACCGTTTTGTTCATGACCTTGCATTGATTGCCGATCGCGAGAGCGGCGACATGCGCAAACTGTTGAAGGAGGCAGCATGAAGGAAGCAAAGGTGTCCGTGCTCGTCGGTGAAGGCGTCGTGACCGTGAAGCGCGAGGGTTCAAACCGCGCGCTTCAGGCAAACATCCTTGGCACGGTCGAAGCAGACGGTGTCGAGGTGTTATGTCTTGACCGCCTGGTGCATGCGAGCCACGAGCAGCAGTTCGGCGAGTGGACGCTGTCGGGCGCGGTGACGACGCTGCTGTCGCGTCCGCTGGCTGTTCCGGAGGCAGTTTTGCCTCAATAGGTGGTGTCAGCGCCGTTGGCGCTTAGCCCGCTCTTTATCCAAACCCGGCTTCGTGCCGGGTTTTTTTCGTTTACGCGAAAGGCACGGCGTTTACGCGAGCTTTGCGCGCCGTTGGCGCTGTGCACGGCGGTATCTTTGCGTTATCACCCGCGTCCCTGACGCATCGACTCGCCGGCTTAGGCCGGTCTATTGTTGTTCAACCCTTCGGGAACTCACTCCCGGCGGGGCTGGGTTCCCTCCCCGGAGACCCGCAATGCAACAGCAACCTACTCTTGCCCTCAAACAGATCACCATCGCTGCCAATCCCCGCACGTACTTCGACGCGGCGGAAATGGAAGAGCTGACGGCTTCGGTCCGCGAAAAGGGCGTCATCCAGCCTGTCATCGTTCGCACGCTCGCCGATGGCGGGTTCGCTCTCGTCGCTGGTGGCCGCAGATACAGAGCGGCCATGACGGCGCATGGCGAGGATTACCAGATACCCGTCGTCGTCAAGGAGATCGATGAAGTCGAAGCCAAACAGCTTGCGATCATCGAAAACATCCAGCGCGCGGATATGTCGCCCGCTGAGGAAGCCATAGCCGCAGCCGAGCAGGTCGGCCTGTGCAAGGGCGATCGCGACGAGGTCGCGCGCATCTTCGGATGGTCGCGCGCCACGCTCGACAAGCGCCTCGCACTGATGAACTGCAGCGCTTCCGTTCTCGAAGCGCTCAACACCCGCCAGATCCTTCTGGGTCACGCGGAGCTGCTGGCCGCGCTTCCGAAAGAGACGCAGGACAAGCTGCTGCCCGTCATCATCAAGGAAAGCAAGCCGGTCCCCGAATTAAAGAAGACGATCGAACAGGTTGCCTGTTCGTTGTCCGCCGCAATCTTCGACAAGACCGACTGCGCGAACTGTGCTCACAATTCGTCCACGCAGGGCGAGATGTTTGGCGAATCCATCGCCACGGGCAACTGTACGAACCGCACCTGTTTCAACGAGAAAACGGAGAAACAGCTTGAGGCGGTCGCCGCTAATCTTCGCGATGATTTCCCCGTCGTGCGCATCGTGCGCGCGGGCGACAACCACACCCGGATACAGCTTGCTGTGGAGGGGCCAAAGGGCGTCGGCGAAGAGCAGGCGAAAGCCTGCCACGCGTGCCAGAACTACGGCGCCGCGGTGAGCGGCCTGCCTGACTCGATCGGCAAGGTCTACAAGGGCCAGTGCTTCGATACCGTCTGCAACATGAAGATGGTTGCGAAGCGCCTGCAGGCTGAAAAAGCTGCTGCCGAGCCGAAGCCTGAAGCGAAGGACAGCGGAACGGGTTCAGCGAAGCCTGCCTCAAAGGCCTCCGGCGCCGCCCCGTCGACGACGAGCAATCCGCCGGCGACAGTCGTTGCCGAATCGGACCGCATCAAGACGTATCGCGTGGCGCTGTGGCGTAAAGCCCTGCGTCGTGAGGTTGGCCAGAATGCCGGGTTGGCCCAGCGATACCTTGTCTCGATAGCTCTCGCCGGACAGGCCCGCTGCGTCGACGACTCGACGTTGAAGGGCATCTGGGAAAAGCTGACCGATGAAAAGATTGCGGTGTCGGACGTGGCGAAGGCTGCGACGTCTGTGGCCGCCGCCGATGAGTCGAAGCTTGCGCTTGCTCTCACCGGCGTCACGGTTGCGGCGATCCAGGGTCTGGACGTTCACCATCTGACCAGTCTGTGCCGTCATCATCGACTCGACCTCAACCAGCACTGGAAGCTCTGCAAAGAGTTTCTGGAGTTGATCACGAAATCGGAAATGATGGTGGTGGCCGACGAGCTAGGCATCCGTGCCGCGCTCGGCGACGAGTTCAAGAAGGTGTTCAGCAAATCGAAGGCGGAAGTCATCGATGCGCTGCTCAACGTCAAGGGCTTCGACTACACCGGAAAGATTCCAAAGGTTCTGAAGTATTAACGCGCCTCTGGCGCATCGACCGAAGCGGACAGACAGTGCCCGCTTCATTTCTCTTATGGACTGCCCACGGGCGGTCCTTTTTTATTTGTGGAGTCTTTATGTTCGTTGAACTTGAACCGCTGTTGAAGTCGTGTGGTGGCCTGAAGCTGGCGCTGAAGATGAAGGGCGATGCGATGGTCGTGGTCGTCTTGCCGGAAGGCGAGGCGAAAGACACGGCGTTGCGTCAGCCGCTCGTCATGACCGCGACGGCTGCGGAGCTGGATGCTGGCTTTGCCGAGCATCTGGCGACGTACACCGGCGCTCATGCGTCGCTGGCCGAACAGGTGGCTGCGACAACGGCGATCCTCGGTGAGGCCCAGAAAGCGCAGGTCACGAAAGCGACCAAAGCTCTTTCGGGCAAGGCTGGCAGAAGTACACCAGCCTCTGTCAAAGCCACCCCAGATGGGGACGTTGATGATGACGACAGTGAATCGACGGCGTCGGATGCACCGGCCGTCGGCAACGAAGGCAAAGAGGACGCTCCGGCGGCTACTGAGCCTGTTTCGAGCGGCACCGACCTCGCTTCGCTTTTTTAAGGGGGCACGGTCATGTCTATTTCGATTACCGCTCTCGTTCGCCAGTTCTCTTACAACGGCGTTGCATTTGCCGATCCAGGCCCGGCGTTCTCGCCCGAAGACGTTCGCGATCTCTACTCGGCGCAGTACCCCGAGTTGACGACAGCGTCCGTCGATGGGCCCGAGATCTCGGGCGATGTCGCGACCTACAAGTTTGTCCGCGCAGCGGGCGCCAAGGGTTCGTATGCGTAAGCAGACGCTGCTCAAGGCGCTTGCCGACCCGGCCAACGGGTTCAATCAGGAACCGCCCGAGAGGGCGGTTTTTTTATATGACGACGAGGTTCGCCAATGCTGTTCGATCCTTCATTCACTGATAGAGCGGTCGATGCAGGCGTCGGTACGTCCTGGCAACCGCCAGTCGTTGCCGTTGCCCATTATCGACCTGCCGATTGTGTTCTGACGCTGCCGGATGTTTCTGAGGAGGTGCCCGCGCGTGCCTCGGTCAAATGGCGCGACGACGCATCGCTTGATGCGATCGTGCTCGAGCAGTTCCGGCACGGTCCGCTTCTCGCGGCCGACGTGGAAGCGCCGGTCAGTCCGGTCGACGCTTTCCAGCAGGCATTCTTTGCATGGGTGCGCCGGCAGTTGCCGGCACCGCTCCGCTTCCTGTCGTTTCGACTTGAGCTTTGCGACACGAATGCGGTGATGGATGCAATTCATCATCAGTACGACAACGATGATTTCAAGCCCCGCACGCCGTTGCATCTGGGCGTGAAGTGCATGGACGAGTGGGTGCACGAGGTGGGAGCCTTCGCAGAACCGCTGCGCCGTGCCCATCCGCTTTTGCTGCACACGATTTTCAATATCGTTGATCGCGTATCCGGTAAGACAGTCCTGATCCGTACCCCTGGCTGGTTCCTGTGCGAAGCGTCCTGCTTGCACTGGGAGGGGGACGAGAGCGCGACTGACGAAGGCGTGCGTGAGTGGCTGAAGGAGTTCTATGGCGAGGATGGGGATGTAATTGATCGTTATCTCCCGTCCGAGCTGCGGCCGCTGCTTTGTCCCGACGAAATCCGCGATCCGGGGAAGATCAAGGGGCGACGCGTTCGCTCCTCGGTCCTTTCAGATAACGAACTGCGGCTGTTACGGACGGCTTCAACGGGCATGGTCGCGAGGGTCTGTGACCAACTGCTCGTCCTGAAGCAGCTGTTACGCAAGGCTGGCAAGTCCGACTGCCTGGCTGACGGCTATGACGCGCAGCCCATCTATTCGGGTTGCACGTTCGTCCTCGCTCACAACGAGCGGACCGGCGAACTGCTAGACGACCACATGAACAACGCGTTCTCGGCGGGTGAGTCGTCCGAGTACAGCCGGTTCATTTCCTTTTCCGACACACGACGGGGCATCCGCGAGCAGTACGCGCAATGGAGGCTCGGTCTTCGCATGCTCCATCACCTCGATCGCCTGATGGCGCTGGTGGTGGACCCTAACTAGGAGTTTCCATGAATGATGTTTCAATTGGCCAGACGGGTCACGACGTGACGCTGTCATCGGCCCTGTTGCTCTATACCGGTCCGAACGGCGCGCACTATGCAACGGCGCATCCGGTCGTGGCAGAGCCCAGGACGGGACGCCCGATTATTGGTGCAGGCCGGCCGCTGGATCGCAAGGCACTCGTCGTGGCCCTCGCGCAACTGGATCGCAATGCGGCGCCCAAGGCTGATTTCCTTCCGGCCACGGTGCTCGGTATCACATCGGCCGCAGTGACGTGGTGGTGCCCGCCGGCGCTCCGACGCGTGTTTTTCAAGTGCGAGGAGCTTGGCGAGCGCAGTGCGGTGGTGCCACATCCGGGGCTGGTGTTTCAGGCCAGTACGAACGGCTTCCGGGTCTTCGCGCTGAAAGGCGACGGCAGACCGGAACCATCGACGGCGCTTTTTGAGCCTCCGTACTTCAACACGTGGGACCGGGGCAAGATCTGCATTGGATCGGCCAAGGTGCCGCGTCGCATCGAAGTGCGGGCGATCCCAGGATGGGAAGAAGCATTCTTCGCGTCCGCGTTCACGCACCCGAATCACGGTAGCAAGCGGGTCGAGTACAAGAACGGTTTCTACGCGTTCTGGAAAGACATGCTGGATGGCAACTTCGAGGCGTTTCCGCTCGATGTGCTGGTGCCGATGAAAGACGCCACGGCGGGCAAGCTGGTCGCCGGAGAGATTGGAGGCCAGGAATGAATCCAGTCGATCAGGTGCTACAGGGCTCGTTTCCGTCAGTAATGGTGCCGACGCGCGAGCCGGTCGTCCCGATGTCTGCACCGGGCGAGCGGCTGCTGATTGCATCCAATGGTGTATTCGTCGAAATCAACCGCCCGTGGATCCGACTCGTGCGGCGGCTGGGGTCCTTCAGCTGGTGCACGCCTGTACCGTATGGCGAGGCGGCCGATGCAACGGAAGTCCGCTGCGGCGCCGTGCCGGCCGATCTGGTGGCCGGTTTCGCCCGTATTGCTCGCGCAGCGTTGCCCAACGAGGTCGGGGCGTGGATCACCTGGAATGCGTCGACAGGCGCGTTCCGGCTGGTGCCGCTTCCTTCGTTGTCGCACAGCCCGGCGCACCTGCACTACGAGCGACCGGAGCTGGAAGCTGGCGAATGGCTGGTGGTTGACTGTCATTCGCATGGTCCCGGCAGGGCGTACTTCTCATCGACCGATGATCGCGACGATCAGCACGATGTGAAGCTGGCGCTGGTGCTGGGTCAGTGCCATCAGGTTCCGTCCGTTGCGCTGCGGTTATGCGCGAAGGGCCGCTTCGAGGTCCAGCGGGCCGTACCGGAGCGCTGGAAGGCTGTGCTGGCTACGTTGGCTGCGGAGGTCGTATGACGCTTTTACATACGACACCGCCGCATATGCTGAGCGGGCCGTGGAAGGTGGTGGTTGTGGGCGCTGGCGGTACCGGCAGCGCCTTGCTTCCCTCACTCGCGCGGCTGCATCACGCAATGATCGAGCTCGGACACCCGGGCGGAATCGAATGCGTGGTGTACGACGACGATACGGTCAGCGAGTTCAACGTCGGCAGACAGGGCTTTTATCCAAACGACGTCGGCCAGTACAAGGCGACGTTGCTGGTGAATCGCCTGAACCTGCTGATGGGCACGAACTGGAAGGCCGAGCCGCGCCGCGTCGATTCGAAGCTGAATCTGTACGGGGACATGGTGATCGGCTGCGTCGATTCGCGGCGTGCGCGTCACGCGATCGCGCAGGCAGCGAAGCGCGGCAACGTTCGCTATTACCTCGACTGCGGCAACGAGACGGATCGTGGCCAGGTGATTCTCGGCGAGTTCGGCAAGGCACGACATGACAGGTTGCCCCATGTGGGCGATCTGTTTCCGGACCTGCTGAACCCGAAGAATGACAAGGGCGACGATGCGCCGTCCTGTTCGATGGCCGATGCACTGCGCAAGCAGTCGCTGGTCATCAATCAGGCGATATCGGTGCAGGCGTTCAACCTGTTGTGGTCACTGTTTCGCAATGGTGGCCTCAACTTCTCGGGCGTATTCGTGAACCTCGCAACGGGGCGAACAAATCCGATTCCGATCGATCCGGCGGCATGGGCGCGCTTTGGCTATGACGCGCCAAAGCCACCCGTGAAAAAGACCAGAAAGCCTGCGAAGGCCAAGGTCTCCGTCTGAGTCGTACCCGTTCAGGGCGCGACGCTATACGTCTCTGATGTCCCCGCTTCGGCGGGGCATCGAATTCCCTGTCTCAACCTGGAGGTGTCTCAATGACACAACAAAAACCGTCGACCCCGGTCGGCAAGATGTTCATTCGCTGGGCCCAGTCCGCGGTGGCTGGCGCTGCTGTTTCGTATGCGGCCAACCACTACGCGGTCGTGCCGGTGCTTCAGTCGCTCGCGCGGGCCGTCCTTCATCACGAAGAAGCCGTCAGCCCTGCAGTCGGGAGGCGGCTGCTCATCGTGCTTGTAGTCGCAGCGTTGCTGTTCGCGGCGTCGATTGCGACTGAGCGACGCCGCAATGCGTTTCTTGATGCCGTCGTTTCGCATGGGCGGCGCCTTGCAGACTGGCTGTTGGCCGGTGTTGCAGTGAAGGTCTGTTTCATTTGCGGCGCGCTGGCGGGTTTCGGCGGTCGAGGCTGGCTCGCCGGCTTGCTGACGTTCGTGATGTACGGCGTCGTTCTGCTGTGCGTCAGGCATCTGGTCACGTCTGCCCTGATGCCTCGGACCTCCCGGTCGTAAGAGGCGATTTGCCTGCCGCCCTTCGGGGCGGCTTTTTCTTTTTCCCTCAGCGGGTTCGCAGCCCGTTGGGGGCTGCTCCGCATCTACATATCGGAGCTTCAAATGGGTGCAACTGTACTGACTGGCAAAAAGGCCGGAGCATTCCAGACGGCGGATGGCGAATGGATGTTCGCGTTGTTCGAGCGGACGTACGAGAAAAACTGCTATCCGCACATTGATCAATGGTCTGCGATTGCCTTCGGGCGATATGCCGAAGTGATGAGAAGGGTATTCAGCCACGCCTCGTCGTGTGAAGGTGGCATGCTGCAAAGCCGCGCCGGCTACATCAAGCCGGAAAACTACGTGGCAACCTGGAAGTCGTTGCTCGCGAAGCCTTTCCGGCTTCCGGACCAGAAAATCCGGCTTGACGTTTCCACGTCCTTCCGGGCGGCGATCCCTGAAGCGGCGCTCGATGATGTTCGCAGCAGCCTGAGCGCTGCGGGACTGGCTGGCCGCGTGGAGGAAGTGGCAGGCGGGCAGGCGGAAGTGTCGTTGCACGGCGATGCGGCGTTACTCGCGGCCATATACGGCGAGACCGGCGCGCTCAGCGCATGGCGGATTCTGCGAGAGCATGACTGTTCAAGTGTGCCCGTCGACGCTGACCTCGGGCTGCCGGCTCGCGATCCGTCGGCGTTGGAGCGGATGCCATCGGTACGGTGCTACAAGATCGATGAGGAGAACCGGCTGGTGTCGTTCGACGGGAAACCGTGGGAAAACGCGGGCTGGCAGTATTCGGCGATCGGTAGCTTCATCACGGACATTGCCTATCCAATTGAGATGGAAGCGCCTGGTTTCGCGAAGGCTGCGATTCCCGTGTACCGTGATCTGATGAGAAACGCTGGCCAGTTGCCAGCGGCGACAGTCATTGAAGTCACGCGCATGCCCGAGGGTCTTGAGGACTATTGCGGGCGCGCTGCCGACGAAGTGGCGGATTATCTCGGCCTTGCTGACGGCGCGGGACGTGCGCCCGACCGGTTCAGCTTCCGGTTTGGCGATGTGCCTGCCGAGCCGCGCGGTTCTGCCATGTACAAGCTGTGCAACCTGCGCAGCCAGCAGGTGACGTGGATGTTGCCTCAAGACACGGCTGCGGCGCAGCAGGTCGACGATGCGACTGCCACGGACCTTGCCCAACTGATCCTCGAACTGGATTGATTTTTTGACGACAAGCGCCGCTCCCGACAAAGGGGCGGCGCTTTTTTTTTACCGGTAGCGGCGGCGGAGACGCGCGTAGATGGCAGTCGCAAGCAGACCAACGAAAAGCGCTTCGAGACCCCATTTCAACCAGTCGCTGTTGATGAGCGGATCGCCCATCGGCCGGAAGTAGTCGTCTGTGTCGCGACCGCCGCTAGCGATGCTGTCGAGCACCGGCCAGATCGACGGCCAGGCGACGACGAAGAAGCATGCGATGAGGGGCAGCGCGAAGTCGTCCAGAAACCGCCACGCTGCTAAAAGAATCACCGCCGAGAACAGGATCGGTACCGCCGCGGTGCACACGGACGAGAAGCTGGCTCCGAGAGAGCGCGAGATCCAGAACAGACCACCGAGGATGGCGAGAACAAACAGGACGATGATCGAAGATGTAGCGTCGTTGCGCATGGGAGATGCCTTTTCAGTTGGAGGGATGGAAAAAGGGGAAGGCGGATACAGCCGCACGGTATTCAAAAAGCGAAGGCCTCCTGGACTGGGGCTTTGGACTCGCTCTGCGTAGCGTCAGCAGTCGCCCGAGCGGCGAGCAATGCCTCGTAGCGCGCGACCACCGCCTCGGCTGTCGTGTAATCGACTTCTATGCCGACGAGCGCGGCAACGCGGGAGCGCACGCTTGCTATCAACGCGGCCTCTTCCGGGGTCGGGAGCTGGGTGGGCCATCCTGCGGTGTAAAGAAGATGAGCCGGTATCTCGGCTTCAACAGCAACTCGCGCGGCAGCCGCCAGCTTGGCCCGGTCCACGGCGGCCTGAAGCGATGCCGGAAGGAGATGGGGCGCGACGTCAGCGAGCCATCGCTGGCCCTGAAACGCGAAGGTCGATGCTGCCTCGATCGCCACCATTTCACGGTACAGATCGTGGTTGTCTGCGCAGCCGGCGGCCGCTCGGAGGTCGTCGAGCGAACTCATGATGCAGAAGGCGCACGAGACGCGCGACGCGCCGTAGCGGGTGTACGCCTCATGCAGCGCCAGACCGGCATCAGCGATTTCCTGCAAGACGTTCTCTACCGGCCACTCGATAATCGCGTTCCATGTGATGCCCTGTTTGCCGCGACGGGTCAACGCGGCGAGGGGTGCTGCAACAGGCATCTTGCTTCGCGCAGAGCTTTCCTGACGTCGAACGCCGGTGACGTTGACGATGTCGTGGCCCGGGTAGCGTTTCTTGAGCGCGCTGGTGATGACCGCCGTCTTCAATTCCGAGGTGCAGAATCTGAGAGACGGCGTGCTCCACGGCAGGATCAGCCGCACGCACGATAGTTCTCTGTAGCGCGAGAGGTTGTTCTCCCAGCGCTTCTGCCAGCGCGCGAGCATGTCGCCCGCCTGGCGTCGTACCGTCAATAGTTCCCAGCCAAGGTGCGCGGCCAACCGTTCGCAAGTCGGCGCGCTGTCTTTCCACTCCACACGGCCGAGGTCGGCATGAACGAGGACGCGTGGGCCTGTGTGTCCGATCAGGTCGAGATAACGTGCAACGGCCAGTGCGCAGGCTACGCTGTCCTTTCCGCCGCTCACACCGATTGCGACCACCGCATCGGTATCCAGAAGGGCGTTCACCTCTGGGGTGCTGGCGACGGTGCGCGAGACGAGCGTCGCGGGAACGTTCAGACGTTCGCGGAGGGACGAAAGGTCAATAATCTGCAGGGACATGGCGCGTAACCGAAGAAGGGTGTTGATTCATCTTCGCAGCTACAGCGCAAAGTCAAGGCGTCGTCGTAGGCGACCCGGTTAGACACGAATCGAGCCCTAATGAGGCGTCTTTTCGAGGGATTGGCGCTCCGGGCCGTCGTTAGAATGGAATCTCTCTCAAGTTCGTAATGACCACCCTCGGAAAAAACGAACTCTTTTGCCAGCCTACGGGCTGGCATTTTTTTGGCCGTTGTTATCGTTGCCGGTGAGAGAGGGGCTGAAAACCGAAGCATTGTGGGTGTGACAGAGGCCCGGCGCCGATAAACTGCTTTCATTCCCTGCGCTACTGCGCATCGACCTCCAGACGATCCTCCAGAGGACCGTCCATTTTTTTCTCTCCAGCCATTCACTCGTTGAATGGTTTATCGAAAGGGCTGACGTTCGCGTCGGCCCTTTTCTTTAACCGATGGGTTTTCCCATCGTGCTTTTGCGCTAGAAGACGGACTTCACGTCCGTCCGATTACATGTACCCATCTGGGAGCCACCTCCCTCTGGGACCGGCTCCCTTTTAAAGGAGCCGCACCATGCTGCAGAAAGCTATCGTTTCCCAAGAGTTGGCCCGCCGTCTGGCACTCTCAGAAAATCCGTCGAGGATTTCTGAGAAGTGGGGGTTTTGCGAAAAGCAGCGTGTTTCCGCGCAAGCTGTCGCAACGCTCCCGATCAGACAGTTCGAGGCCACCATTCTGTATCTGTGGAGTGATGGAACGGCTACCGTGAAATTCGACTTTGATATCCCGTTCGACGCCGAGCGCGAGCTCGTCAAGAGCGGTCGGGTCGATCTGCATTACCTCACGCGTCTGCCGTCGTAATCCATGCCTACATGCTTCAGGTGTCTCTCACCTGAAGCTCATTCAATCCCGTAGGGAGCCATCCCAACGGGAACTGGCTCCCGCTCCGCTGGAGTCATCTCAATGTCTAACCGTTTCAACGTCCCCGCCGTTTTCGTGGCTGCGCTTGCTGCAACCGGTTGTGCGCTGGTCATCTTCGGCTGCCTGCTTGAACAGCAGTATCAGATCGATCTGCTGAATACTGCTGGTATCGCCGGCCTCGATGCGTATCTCTCACAGGTCGCTTCGCACCAGCTGTCGTTTGCATCGTTCATGGTCGAGTCCGTCACCGGACACGGCTATGCGCGAGGTGCGTTCGTGCAAGGCGTCGGCTTCTGGTTCGTCTTCGTGCTCACACCGGCCGCGGCGGCGTTCATCGCCGTTGCACGTGTGTTGGGTGCGTCGAACCGGTTGGGCGGCCGCCTGCGTATCGCCGCTGCTCACTGAACAACATTTCTTTCCCGTCAGGGCAACCACCCTGACGGGCGGTTGCTCATCAACTCGTTGAGGCAACCACCATGTTCAAGCTCATCATCAGCGTCGTTCTTCTCTCACTCCTGACCGGGTGCGCCAGTGCGGATTTCGGTTCGCCGAACACGTATCAGCGTTATGACGTGCAGCATCTCGGCCAGATGGAAGAGGCGACGATCCTGCGCGTGCGTCAGATCACGATCGAGTCCAGTTCCGACTCCTCGGGGCTGACGTCGATCGTCAGTGCGGCAGCAAGCGCATTTCTCGGCTCCCAGGTCATCGGGAACGGGAAAGGCCGGTATGTCTCGGGCGCACTGTCCGGGGCTGCTGCGGGCTTCATCTCGCAACACGTGAGCGCGGCGATGTCGCGTCATAGCGGCATCGAGGTCTTCCTGCGTCGCGCCAACGGTCAGACCGTTGTCGTTTCGCAGGTCGATGACCAGCGTTTCGTCCCTGGCGAGCACGTCTATCTCGTTTCCAGTGGGTCCGGCTACCGGATCACCCACTAGTCCAGCCGCGCGCCGTCATGGCGCGCGTTCTTTCCCTTGCGGGACACCTCCGCAAGGGGATGTCTCGCCTCGTCTTTGAGGCCACCATCATGAAGTTTCCAAAACTGTTCTATGCGGATCGCCGGTCCGCAGGCGCTGGCGCCTCTGCTGCCCTCCAGCAGCAGGCCACGCGCGTCTTGCGCCGTGTCGCGCATGACCTTCGTCTTCGCTCACACGAGATCGTCGTCCAACCCTCGCGCCGCAATCTGCCGACGCGCGTCTCACTGCGCACGGAGTCGCTTTTCGTCGACGTGCTGCATGAGCCGTGTCAGAAGCAGGTAGCGCTGAGCTTCCGCACACGTCGCGGCAGATCGGACCAGACGGGCGGTGGCGAGAACTACGTGCCGCTCGAGCAGATCGAGTCGACACGCGGTTACCAGTCGTTTCTCGATGGGCTCAGGCTGGCTGGTGGCATCGACACCTCTTCTGGAGGGCGGCGATGAAACTGGCGAAGGTCAAAGTCGAGTACACCGGCGGCACCACGATCACGGAACGCGTGACGCTTGATCCGGCGACGGGGCAGGTCACACTGCCGCCGCGCCTGCATGCGCTTCTAAAGGCGATGGATGAAACCGAGTGTTCGCCAGCTTTCGGGCTCGAATACGGCGGCCAGATTTTGTCGGTCGTTGCGTCTGACGGTACTTACAATGTGTCGATTCCGGAGGAAGCGAAACCGGGCATCCGGCAGGTCTTGAACGCGATACTGTATCCGTCGAAAGACCAGCGCCAGCAAAACGGGCGGTACATGCACACGCTGTCTGCCGCGTCGATCGGCGGTGCTGTCGGATATGTTCACGCTGCCCCGATGCTCGATCTGCAGACGGTTGTAGGTGCGGCAGGCTTGGGCGCACTTGGGGTACTATTGTGGTACGGTGGTCTTCTAGCCATGAAAGGAGAATGAAATGGGTGCGACGATTTTCACCATGGTGCTCGGCGTGTCCATTGCGGCTTTTCTCATGTGGACAAACCATAACGGCGAAAAGCGCGATCGCGAACGCGATTGGGGCAAGTGATTAGCGACGTGGCCTGGCCGCGTCGCAGAAGTAGAGCCGCACCCTTGGGGGTTGCGGCTTTTTTTTTCGTCCATACGACCATCTGACGCGCCTCCCGGGGCGCGTTTTTCTTTGGAAAACCAGAATGCAACAAGTTGCCCTGAACCTGGCCACGGCCAACGATGTTCCCTCTGTTACCGGCGCTGTGGGCACCATGCCCCCACGCGAACGACTCGACACGACTGGAAAGACGGTCGGCGATGTCTACAAGGCGTTGTGCAAGGCGTTGTCTGGTACCGAGCTTGAACCCGAGTGGCTCTCGCCGGCGAACACGCTGGACGATGCCGACGAGGAAACGAGCGGCGCGCGTCTGGCAAGACTATGGCCTGACGATAGCGTATGGAACCGGCTTGCCATCTCCGTCGATATCGGACGCTCGGAAGGCTGGATCGTCAACATAGACTGGATCTATCGAACCGAGACGGCGCAGTCGCACCGGCGCGGATTTGGGGTGATGCCGATGCTGCGAGCAAAGGTCTTCACGTCGAACCACGCATGGGACCTCGCGCGCTTTATGGCTCACGCGCTCGACGTCGCCTGACTCTCTTTCTCGCGCCTCCAGGCGCTTATCCCTTTGCGGGCACTCGGCCCGACAGGGAACGATTGCCCGCTTCCTTTTCCGGAGCAATCGACATGTATCAACTTTCCTTCGCTGGGCAGACTCTCTTCCTCGGTACGCTGCTCGAAGTGCTGGCAGTCTTCAGAACCGATTCCCGCCTTTCCTCCGTTGAATCCTCAGACATCGCGCTCCTGCACGGCGGCCAACACGTCGTCGTCACCCGCTACAACGGCAGCCTGACCGTCCGGCGTCCCGGCACGGCGCGCGATGTGTTCCTGTCCATGGTCGATGAGATCGATGGCGCCTACTTCCGGCCGAACGGTGTGACGCAGGCGGCATGGCAGATCCGCCGATCGCACTGGAAGCTGCTCTACGACGCGTTCGACCTCACGTCGAGTCCGCGCCTGATCTTCTCGTCGGACCAGATTGAGGCAGCGTCGGACGGGCGGGGAAGTCTTGGGCTGTTTGACCTGCTTCAGGCCGAATGCGAGCGCCGGTTCGGTTTTCGTTATGCCGGTCCGGAATATGGCCGCACGCGGGACCGCAACGGACGGCATGAAGTGCACGTGGCGTACGCGCTCGCTGAGGGCTTGCCCGTCCCCGAAGCGGTGCTCGCTGAATACCGCGAGTTGCCGGAGAAGTTTTCGACCGACGTCGCGTGGGGCCAGGTGCTGCTGTCCGTGCCGGAACTGCGCGGTGCGATGTCTGCTGACAAGGTGCGCGTGCTCGCAAGCATCATGTCGCGCGAAAAGGGAGGCATCACGTCACAGAACGCCGCCCTGCTCGCGATGGTCATGCGGCTGGCGCCGAACAGGCCGACGTATGTCGAGGTCGATGACCTGCTGTTGCGTCACGGGCTGGTGCAGCCGTACAGCCTGCCTGAGCGTTACGCCAGCCCGCAGCCGCTTGGCAAACCTGTCTCGAAGTTCGCAGAGGTCTACCGCAGCAGGATGGCAGATCACCGGCGCGACAGGGCAGTCGTGCAGCTGCGCAAGGAGCGTGAGGAAGGACGCATCTCGCAACGTCACTTCGACCAGCGGATGCAGATTGCGCAACTCGAGTTCGGCCGCGAGACTTTTGCATCCGGCAACGAGATCTCCGAAGCGATCGACAGCGGTGATCTGCGGTTTTTGCTGGACCTGATGGACTGTCCCGATGAGCGAAATCGCGTCTCCAAGCAAACGGTGCGCGAGGTGTTCGGCGTCAAGCTGCTCGGTGTGCGCGCTGCTGCACGTCGTCGGGCGATTTTCGCGCTGGCGGGGTTCGACGAGGCGTTCCAGCGTGATTGGGATGCGGCAGCGACGCCCGAGGCGCGCGAGCTGCTCGTGCGCAACCACGCAGCCCGCATGCCCGCAGGGATTCATCCGGCGGTCTTTGCCCAGTCGCTGGTAGCCCGTCACGTCTGATCACCATTCCCTTCAACACACCCGGCCTCGCGCCGGGTTTTTTTTGCCTGTCCGCTATGCAATCCGGCCTTGCGTTCGTCTAAGGCGGTACAAAAAAGCGACGATTCCGGCCTATCGCCGTCCCCACGCTGCCTACACTGGGTCATCTCCCGCGTCACTGACGCATCGACCTCGCCGACTCGTCGGCATTCTTTTATCGCCCCACAGGGACCACGTCCCTACGGGCGTAGTCCTTTCGGGGCTTTCTCTTTTTCAGGAAAGCCATCATGAAAGTTACGCCCGCACAACTGACCGAACTGCTCTCGCTGTACGTCCCGAAGCGTCTGCCGGTGCTCATCACCGGACGCCCCGGTATCGGCAAGAGCGATATCGTCGAACAGGTCGCGCACGCAACCGATCACGAACTGCTCATCAGCCATCCCGTCGTTGAAGATCCGACGGACTCGAAAGGGTTGCCGTTTCCGGCGCCAGACGGCTTGAACGCCAAGTTCCTGCCGTTCGGTGATCTGGAACGCGCGATGAAGGCCAGACGTCCGTTCATCTGGTTTCTGGACGACCTGGGGCAGGCCTCGCCCGCCGTTCAGGCGGCCAAGATGCAACTGCTGCTTGCCCGCCGTATCGGCGAGCACGTCTTGCCGCCGCACGTGACGTTTCTTGCGGCGACAAACCGCCGGACCGATAACGCGGGCGTGACGGGGATTCTTGACCCCGTCATTTCCCGCTTCGCAACGGTGGTCGAGCTGGAAGCGACGATCGACGGCTGGACGAAGTGGGCTGTGCGTAACAACGTGCCGCCCGAACTGATCGCGTTTCTGCGATTCCGTCCGGACCTGCTCTCGGTGCAGAAGACGTCACGCGATATCGAAAACACGCCGAGTCCCCGCAGTTGGGGATTCGTCGCGAAGACGATGGGCGTGGTGCCGAAACACCTGGAGCACATCTCGCATGCGGGATCGGTGGGCGAGGGCGCTGCAACGGAGCTTGTCAGCTTCCTGCAGATCTACCGCGAACTGCCGAATCCCGATGCGCTTCTGGCTACGCCCGACAAGGCGATGATCCCCCAGACGCCGTCGACGCTTTACGCGATCGCAACTGCTCTGGCTGCTCGCGCGACGGAAGCCAACTTCGATCGGGTCGTGACCTATACGGAACGCATGATCGAGGCGGGCCACCGCGAATTCGCGGCGCTCCTCGTGCGTGACGCATTGGAGCGCACACCGGAAATCGCCAACTCCTACGCCTTCATCCGGGCGCAGGGCGGCGAGATCGGCGCAATCATCAAGGGCGACTGATCCGCCGTTCCATTCCACTTTTTTACCAGCTTCATCACTCATGGCTCTGCCGTGTCCGCGAGGACACGCAGGGCCTTTTTTTTTCGCCTCATCCATTCATTTTCTATACGGAGTTTTCTCATGAACACCAACATCCAGTCGAAAGTCATGCTGTGCTCGGTCACGATCTCCACGTGGGTTGCCCGTCGATTCGACGGCAAGGCCACCGAAGAGGTCGAAAACAAGCACCATGCAAAGGGCATCGGCAGATTCAACAAGCGCCTGCTGCCCGAAAATTCCCCCAGTTTTCAGGAGGTGGTGACGCTCGCGGGCCGCATCCGGAAGTACTTCTACGACCACTCGTTGAAGTACGACCAGCTTGGGGTGCGACTGCTGCCGACGATGATCTACATGGAATTCGCTGACCGGATGCGCTCGCTGAAAGACGAGTTCGATCTGGCGGTATCCGTGTTTCTCACCGACTACCTGGACCTGAAGGAGCGCGCCCGGTCGGAACTGAACGGCCTGTTCAACGAGGCGGATTATCCGACCCTCGCTGAACTGTCCTCCAAGTTCGGCGTGAAGATGGCCGTACTGCCGTTTCCTGACGCCAGCCAGTTCGGCGTCGACCTGCCTGCAGACGTGCTGACGACGCTGAAAAGCGAACTCGATGACCATGTGCTGGCGTCGATCGCGACCGCGAACGAGGATCTCGTCGAGCGGATGTATACGGCCGTTTCGCAGATGGCGTCGCGGCTGTATGCGACGGGCAACGTGCGTCTGGACGTGGCCAATAACGTGCGCGACCTGTGCGCGTTGCTGCCGAAGCTCAACTTCTCTAACGATCCGAAGCTCACGCACATCCTCGATCAGGCAAAGACGCATCTCGCCGTTCACACGGGTGCGGACCTGAAGGAGTCGAATGTCCTGCGTTCCCAGGTGGCCAGCAAGGCACAGGAGATCGAAGGGCTGATGGCCGCATTCATGGGCATGACGCCGGCAACGGAGATCGAGCCCGCGGACCAGAGCGCGCAATTGCGCCTCGTTGCTTAAGGGGGCGCTCATGGATCGCACCGAGACGGTAGCTGGCAATGGCGCGGTCCATCCGCGCATTGCCAGACAGCGTACTGAGCTTGTCCTGTCCCAACCGTTTTTCGGGTCGCTCGCACTGCGCCTGAAGATGGTTGAGGACCGGTCAACGAAGGAATGCTGGGTAGACGGGGAATCGTTGGGCTACAACCCCGAATATGTCGACAGGCTGAGCGACCTGGAACTGCGGGGCGTGCTGGCGCTGAAAGTCATGCAGGTGGCCAACGGTCATTGCTGGCGTCAGGGTGCGCGAGAGAGCGGGCGATGGAGTGACTCAAGCCAATACGCGATCTCTCCGATTCTCACTTCGTCGGATTTCGTGTTGCCGAAGGGCGCGCTGCATGACGCACGGTTTGCTGGAAAGTCGGTCGAAGAGATTTATGGCGCACTGACTCAGGAGGCAAAGCAGAAACAGCCCAAACCTGAGCAACCCAAGTCCGATCCACAGTCGCAGCGGCAGCAGCCCGGGCAGGATGGTCACTCATCAGCGCCGGATGCAAAGGGTGGCAGCCAGGCTGATGGCAAGCCCGGTGGCAAGGGTGGCAATCCGAACCCGCAGTCGCAGGCAGGTGGCGGGCAGGGTGATCCAGGGACGTCTGCTGGTTCATCGTGCGGTGAGGTCCGCCAGTACTCGGGGACTGACAAGCCTGTGAAGGAAGCCGAGTGGAAGGTAGCCGTCGTGCAGGCCGCAAAAGCGGCGCAGATGCGCGGCAAGCTGCCGGGCGACCTGCAGGCGATGGCTGGCGAGGCAGTACGGCCCGTTGTTGACTGGCGCGCGGTGCTTCACCGCTTCGCGCAACAGTCATCGCCGACGGACTACAGCTTCGCCCAGCCGAATCGCCGATACCTGCATCTGGGGTTCTATCTGCCCTCGTTGCACACGCCGGCCGTTGGTGATGCGGTGTTCGTGCGCGATTCCAGCGGTTCGGTATTTGACGAGACGCAGGCGCAGTTCGATGCCGAGATCCTTTCGGTGTTCCATACGCTCAAGCCGGCACGGTTGATCGTGATGGACTGCGATGTGCGCGTGACGCAGGTGCAGATTTTCGAGCGTGGCGACTCGCCGGATATCAAACCTGTGCGCGGTGGAGGCGGTACGGCGTTCACTGATCCATTCAACCGCGTGGCAGCCGACGGAATGAATCCGGCCTTTCTCGTCTATCTGACGGACATGGCTGGTGCTTTTCCGGCGTCGGCACCGCATTACCCGGTGCTGTGGGCATCGACCACGCCGCTTACGCGGGCACGCAAAGCGCCATTCGGTGAGACGGTCGAAGTTATCTGCTGATCGACTCCTTTCTTTTGATCCCAACCCGGCCTCGTGCCGGGTTTTTTTTTCGCCCGCGCCGCGCAAATCGCGCCTCTGGACCACCAGATTCCGCGACGGTGCGGGGGAAAGCTATACGTTTTCGGGGGTCTTTCCGGGTTTCCATCTGTAACGCGTTAAACGGCGACGCGCCGCAACGATGCCGGCCCGGATAGCCAACGACGAATATCGTGGCCGCATGTGGTCACCGCACAACGCAAAAGCCGCGTGATTTCGTGCCCCTTTTGAAGCCTGCCCGGCTGTGCCAGCGAGAACAATAGTCGCATGTTAGACGCCCATAGAGCCGCTCATGCAAGACCCTGACAACAATCCGTTGCTGAAGCTTCAGCCGCTAAAAGCGGAAGCCGTCGCCATGTTCTTCGATGCGTTGAACCCGCTTAAGGAACTGCTCGACGCGCCCGACCTCGCGGAAATCATGGTCAACGACCATCGCAACGTGTGGATCGAGCATCGCGGCGTGATGTCTCGCGTGAATGTCGACCTTCGCCCGGAGCACCTTGAAGGTGCGATTCATTCGCTCGCATCATCGGTGGACAAGTCGGCACATGCGGGAAGCGACAAGGGCATCATCAACGCCGGTCACAAGAACCTGCGTATCGCTGCGGTTATGAATCCGACCGCCATCGACGGTCACGCGCTCAGCATCCGTAAGCATCGCGAGTCGAAGATGACGCTCGACGACTACGTCAGCATGGGCGCGTTCTCGGCGGCAAATGCGCGCCCGGCTGAGGCGGAAGCCATTCATTTCGAAGATGGCATCGAGGATGAAGCGCTCATGCGCGCACTGAAGGCCCTTGTGCAGTCGCGGAAAAACATTCTCGTCGCCGGCGGCACGTCGGCGGGCAAGACCACGTTCCTCAACGCACTCGTTGGCGTCATTCCCGAAGACCAGCGCGTGATCACCATCGAGGACACGATGGAACTGAAGGTCCAGGTTCCGAACCGCGTGCGCCTCCTGTCCAACGCCGATACGAACGTCACGACGCAGCTGCTTGTCGCGCTGTGTCTGCGGTTCAGACCGGACCGGATCATCGTTGGCGAAGTCCGCGGTGGGGAAGGTTACGACCTGCTCCAGGCACTCAATACGGGCCACGACGGCGGCCTCGCGTCGCTTCACGCCAACAATGCGCGCACCGCACTCAGCCGCCTGGAGAGCCTCGCGATGCTGGGCATACCGACAGGTTCCCGCTGGGAACTCGACGACATGCGGAAAAACATCGCCGACTGTTTCAACTACGTGGTGCATTTCAAACGCACGGGCGAGATGCGGCACGTCTCCGAAATCCTCGAAATCCGGGGCTTTCGCAACAACGACTATGACCTACGACGGGTTTTTTAACGGGAGCATCAAAAAATGAAGCAAGGCAAGTTTTTCAGTACGGCTGCCGCGGTGGGGAAGAAGCTGCAACCGGGTAAGCCGATGATTGTCGGCGCGCTGCTGAGCGTGGCGTCGGCTGCGGCGATGGCTGCTACGGGCGACTATTCGTCGCTTACAGGCCTGACCGACATCATCTGCACGATCACCAACCTTATCAGCGGTCCGTACCTGTACGGCATCGGCATCATCCTGATCGTGCTCGGCGGCGTTGCCGTTGCAAATTCGGAAAGCAACATCGCCAAGACGTTTTCCGTGGTGCTGATCGGCCTCGGTATCGCCTCGGTCGCAGTGCCGATCATGCGCGATCATTTCCACATGACAGTCGCCTGCTGATATGCGCCAGCACAAGGTCAGCCGCGGGCTCTCGCTGCCTCGCCAGATGGGCGGGGCGGACCGGATGCTGGCGATCCTGAACGGCACGCTCACGGCGCTCCTTACCTACACGAGCTGGACGCCGTCGTTCCTGGTGCTGGGCGTCGTTGTGCATTTCTACCTGCGGTGGCGAAGCTCAAAAGACCCGTGGTGGCGGCTCGTCATGCTCATTTACAACCGCTATCCCGATGTCTATGCGCCCGAGCCTCACGGCAAGTTCAGCGCACGTTTCAAGCGCCCCTACGGGTTTGATCAGGATCTCCCATGCTAAGAATGCCATTCACGAAGCGCGCGGTGCAGGAAGTTGCGCCGTGGATGACGCTCGTCACGCCCGAGCTGGTACTGGACAAGGATGGTTCGCTCGTCACCGTGTTCGAGTTCGACGGCATCGACGCAGATACGCCGAACCCCGGCGACATTACGGCCGCGCGCGACAACCTTGATCACGCATGCCGGAATTTCGATCACCGGGTCACCGCATGGTGGCGCGTTTCGCACCGGCGCGTGAAAGGCGGAGTCGAAGGTAACTTCGGTGCCGAGGCCGACGCGCGCATCGACGCCATCAACCAGGCGAACATTGGGAGCGGCAAGTATTTCCGCAACTCCCATTCGCTCGCGCTCGCGTTCACGCCGGAAACCGGTTTGTCGCGCATCTTCGACAAGATCGGCTATCACATGACGGTCGGGGGCAAAAACGTTTTCGTCGCACTTTTTGAGGCGGCGAAGGATATGGTGCTTGCCCGCAGCGCCTTCGTTTTTGACCTCACAAAACTGCAGAACGAGATCAAGCGGTTTGAGGCCGTCATTGACGGGTTCACCGGCGGCGTGACGCGTCTGAAAATGAAGCGGCTGCAACTTCAGAACGCGCTGTCATTCCTGCATCAGCGTGCAAATCCGAGCACCCCCAAGCGCCGCGTGCGCTACCCGGTCACGATGCTCGACACCCATCTGACGGAAACACAGGTCACGATCGGCGCCGAGCAACTGATGTTTGAGTCGGCACACGGCAAGGTGTACGCGAGAATCATTGCCGTGAAAGAGTGGATGGGCTTCCAGGAAGCGGCGCTCGATGTGCTCTCACAGGTTGATGCCGAGCTCGACGTGTGCGTCATGTTCCGCTTTCTCGATACCTCGCGCGCGAGCGCATATATCCGCAAGATCCGCGGCTTCTACAAGGCCGCCGCGTTCAATCCAATAGCGATCCTCAAGCAGTGGGCGACAAAGGAAGAGCAGAAGAACGACGAAGGCCGCGAGCAGCTTGCAAAAGAGGCCAGCGCGGCACTTGCGAAGCTGGAGGCCGAAGGCCAGCAGTACGGGTTTGCAAACATCTCGGTCATCGTCTACGGCAACACGCCCGAGGAATGTGAAGACGCCACACGACAGGTCGTCGGCGTCATCGGCAACGCCGGATTCGGCGTCATCGTGGAAAAAGACAATCTGTTTGCTGCATGGTGTTCGACTCTGCCCGGGCGCTGGGATCAGCAAAAGCGCCTGCAGTTCGTTGAAACCCCGGCCGTCTCCGACATTGCGCCGCTGTGCAGCGTCGGCGAGGGCTCGACCGTCAACGAGTGGCTGACGCAGCAGTCCGGCAAAAAGACCGGGCCGCTCACCTGCCTGCCGACGCGCCATCGCACACTGCAGAACGTCGACCTGCATCACCCGGGCGGCAAGGCGCACACGCTGGTCGTTGGTCCCATCGGCGCTGGTAAGTCCGTGTTGCTCAATTATCTGATGTCGCAAACGGGTCGGCACGGCGCGCGCCGCATCCGCTTCGACAAGGACCGCTCGACGCGCATCCCGACGCTGCTGGGCGGCGTCGCTTCATAGACGCGACGGGCCGGTTTGAGGCGGCGACGTCGGTCAACCCGCTGTCGCTCATCGGCGAAGAGAAGCACTGGCCTTACGTGGCCGAATGGGTGAAGCTCGTCATCGAGGGCGAGGACTTCACCTGCACCCCGCAGCAGGAAACAATCATCTTCGAGCGCATCCGTACGCTGGCGAAAGCCTATGGACGCGAGAAGTGGCGGTTGACCGGCCTGATTACGCTGTTGCCCGACGAGCTTCGCGAGCGCCTTGCGGTCTGGACCGAGGGTCAGAAAAACGGCCGGTTCTTCGATCACGTAGAAGACGGATTTTCTCTCTCCGATGACCTGTCGATCGAGATGGGCGACCTTTTCCAGAACTTCCCGGTGGCGGCAGCGCTGTTCATGGACTACGCGTTCTACCGGATCGCGCAGATTCTCGACGGCAAGCGCTACACCGTGATCGAGATCGAGGAGGCGGGCTTCTTCTTCACTTACCCGAAGTTCTACGCGCGGCTTGAAATCTGGGCGGTGACTATCCGGAAGCTCAACGCTGCCCTGCTGATGGCGACGCAATCGCTGGGCCAGCTGGCGCGCGTGGCGAACTTCGAAATCATGAAGGAGAACATCCCGAACATCATCTATCTGCCCAACAGCGACGCAATCAACAACCAGGCGTTGTACCGGGACATTTTTGGCCTGACCGAACACCAGATCCGGATGATTTCGAACGCAGTGCCAAACCGCGATTACCTGTGGGTGACGTCGACGCAGACTCGCATGCTGCAGGCAACCTTCCCGAAGGAATCGCTTGCCTATCTCCGCTCCGATGGTCGCGCGCAGGCAATTCTCGACAAACACGTGAAGTCAGGCGTCGACAACTGGCAGGACGAATACGTGCGCGACGTGCTCGCAAACGCCTGACCGCGATCCGCATAACGTCAGTCTTACTCCTGGAAATCCTCACCATGATGAAAACACTGCTCCGCACCGTAACGGCTGCCGCCGTCCTGACCCTTGGCCTTGTGCAGCAAAGCGATGCAACCTTGCCTGTCTTCGATCCGACGAATTTTGTACAAAACACGCTGACGGCGATGGGCGCGGTCAAAGGTGAGGTCTATCAGGATACGAATCTCGCCTACCAGTACCAGATGATGCTCAATCAGCTTAAACAGGCGACCAATCTGAATCCGGCTGCGATGCTGGCGCAGGCCAACACCATCAGCAACGATATGAGCACGCTGAACAAGTACACGGACACGATGAAAGCGCTCTATGGCGGCTTGCAATCGAACGCTGAGTACGCGACCAGGGTGCAGGCGCTCATTACGCAGTCGGGCAAGACGCCGAGCCAGTGGTTTGCGGACCAGAGCACCCTGATCAGCAACAACGACCAGACGGCAAAGCAGCTGTTCCAGCAGGGCAACGACGTCATCTCGCACGTGAGCGTGCTGGCCAGGCGCCGTCAGGAGATCCAGGACCAGCTGAACATGTCGCCGACCGCGGAGGCGACGGCTCAACTCACCACGCACCTGCTGGACATCGTCGCGAGCCAGAACAGCGACATGCTGCAGATGATGGCCGCGAAGCAGCAGAGCGACGCCGTCGCGAAATCGACCGATGCCGCAGACGACAAGTCGCGCAATGCCGCGAAGGCCGCGCTTCAAATCAAGCTGGACAAGGAACGGGCGGCTTATAACGCAACGCTCGGAACTTCAAACGTGCTGGGGCAATAAGTCGTGAGTCATTTCTTTCTCAGGCGGCTGATCCGCGTCCTGCTTCCGCTCTGTCTTGTGCTTGGCGTGGCGCTGGCAACGCCAGCAGCTTTCGCAGACGACAGCAGCAGCACGTCGGGCTCATCAACGACAGCGCCGCTTTCTGGCCAGGACGGTGATTGGGCCAAGGGGGCGGGCGATGCACAACGACAGATCTCGGGGCTGGTTGGCAATCTGATCCCGACCGCCGTCACGGTCAGCAACACGGTTCTCAAAGAGTCCAACAAGTTCGCATGGGGACTCGGCGTGATCACGCTTGTGCTGGCCGGCGTGCGGTTTTCCGGAACGCACCACCCCATCACGGCGTGGGTAGGACTGTTTGAAGAGGTTGCCGTTCTCGGCATATTCGTTGCGCTGTACCTCGGCTATACAACGTCCGCGCCGGGCTTCTGGACCTGGTTTCAGGACCTGGCGACAAGTATAGGGGGCGGAGCCAACAACGACATATCGACGCAACTCTCGACGCTCGGGGGCAGTTTTCTGGACGCCGTGAAGTCGAAGCTTTTCAACATAAAGGTACTGACCGAATTCAACGGTACCCTCACGGACGTCGTCGCGCTCTTTCTGGCCTTTCTGGCGATGTGCGTGGCCTCGATTGTCTTCATGTATTACTCCGCAATCGGCCAGATTCATGCGGCGATCGGTATTGTGCTGGGGCCGATTGCATTGGCGCTCGGCTTCTCGAGCTACACCCGCAGCTACTTCCAGCGGTGGCTTGACTGGATGATCAATGCGGGAATGTACGTGGTCATGGTGGCGGTGCTGTTCGCACTGATGGGCGGATCGATCTCGCGCGCGGTCGGCCAGGCGACGTCGAATGGTACCGGGACACAACTCAGTGCTGGTTTTGCCTTTGACCTCGCGATCTTCCTGTTGATGCTGTCGTTCGAGATTCCAAAGCTCGCGGGGATGTTTGGCGGCGGTTCGGGGGCGACTGGCACGAGCGCACTGAAGACGGCGATGAGGTTTATCCCATGAGCGTCGTTCACCGTCCCATGAGGGCCAGTGACCTGCTGGCCACGCATGAAAAGCGCATCGAGCTGGTGCGACAGTGCGCGAATGAAAGCACCGAAGCGGAATTTGAACGCAAATGGCTCTCGGTGCTGCGCCGGTGCGCGGCGTGGTTCTCGTCCATGCCGCTCACGCCTGAGCTGCACGCCGAACCGGGCGGCGCATTCCGCGCGACTATCGAATCGACGTTTTACGCGATGCGGCTCGCCGGCGGCCAGAAGTTTGCCGCCGACATGACGTCCGACAAGCGGCGGCGTCTGGAGCCGCAGTACATCTACGCTGTGTTTCTCGCCGCCGCCTGTTCGTCGCTTGACGAGCCCTGCAGGCACTTCGAGATCGTGCGGGTAGTCGATCATGTGGCCTGGAGTCCGGCTGCGCATGGAGCATTCGGCAACTGGGTGGGCGAGGGTGACTATCTGGTACAGCGGCGAGCGGCACCGCTCAAAAGTGAACGGATGCGCACAGCGATGTTCGCGCAAACCGTCATCACGCCCGAACTGCTGTCAGGACTGGACAACGCAGTACTTGCCGATCTTTTTGGCGCGATCAACCCGGAGAAGAGTCCGCAGGGCTTTGAAGCGCTGGTTCACAAGGTGGTGCGTCAGGCGATGGACGTTTCGGTCGAATTCGAGCGTAAGGCGCAGCGCGGCGTATTCGCGCCAGTGAAATTCGACGTGCCGTCCGCAGTGCATGTGGCGCTTGAACTGCAGCCGCAGGTCGTCGCGGCAACACCGGTTCCGCCCGCCCCAACGGAAGCGGCACCGCTCGCACCGTCCGCGCAGACCGCCAGTGAAGCGGCGGCATCTTTGCCGTCCGGCAGCGCGGCCCAGCCGAATTCTGGTTCGATCTCGGGCGGACCACAGCTTTCCCAGTCGTTGCTCGATGCGTTGGAGCGCAGCGAAGCTCAGGCCGCCACGGCGGCCGCGACTGGCCCCGTTGACCCGTCCGCCGTGCGGCCCTCGCCGGCGGCCGCCGTCGATCCGTCGCAGATGACAGCGGGCGCACCCGCTGCTGCGCGGCCAACCCGCAACGGCCCAACGGAGGAAGAGCTAACCGAAGTTCTCGGCCCGGGCTCCGCGATGATGCGCGAATTCTTCCGGGCGCTCGCTGGCGATGTCGCAGCAGGCAAGGCAAAGGTGACGTGGGAAGAGAAGGGGCTGGCCGTGCAGAAGCGTCTGATCGGCGGTTACGGCATTACGAGCGATACGCTCGTCGAGCAACTCAGGAAGCGCAGCCTGCTGCTGCGCGCGGCTGGTAACGACATCTGCATCGTTGAGCGGGCCGGTCGTCTTATCATGGAGCGCCCGGAGGCATGAACTACATTAACCACTTTCGCCCCATCTACGAGTTCCGGCCGCTGATCGTCTGGCCGGTCGTAATCGTAGGCCTCTTCGCATCGGGCATGCCCTATGGTTGGGCGTTCGCGCTCGTATGTTTCGCGTTGCTGGTCATCCGCGGAATTCAGGTCTGGCGGGCGCTCAGCTTCCGTATGGCGATCTCGACCAAATGGCTGAGCAAGATCCATATTGGCAAGCTGCTTGAGACGCAGCGCAAGATGCGTGAGCGCGAAGACTCGATGTATCTCGGCACCGGCTTTGAATGGACTCAGAAGCACACCCAGATCGCGCACGACATTCTCCGCATGCCCGTTACCGATATTCCGTCCTTGCCGAAGTGGCTGAACAAGACTGATCTGGGCCGCAAGACGGAAGCGCGGATCGAGCGGCTCTTCGCGCCACGCGACAGCATCCGGGACCGCATGCCGCAAGGCTCGTCTTGGATTCACGGCATGGAGCCCAAAAAGGTCCGCGTGCCGTTTCACTACAAGGCAATGGGCGGCCACACACTTGTTGGTGGTACGACCGGTGCAGGCAAGACCCGCACCTACGAGGTGATCTCGACGCAGGTCATTCATAACCCCAAAGACGTGCTGATCATCGTCGACCCCAAAAACGATGATGACTGGAAAAAGCGCGTGGAAAAAGAGTGTGCGCGCGCCGGCCGCAAATTCCTGTACTTCAATCAGGCCAAGCCGCACGAGTCGATCCGCCTCAATCCGCTCGAGAACTGGTCGCAGCCGTCCGAAATTCCGTCGCGGATAGCACAGTTGATGGAAGAAGGGCCGTTCCGGGATTTCGCGTTTCTGTTCATCGACCGTGCGGTGAAGGGTGAACTGTACGTCGGGGACAAGCCGAACCTGCGCTCGATCCTGAAGTACGCGCAATCCGGCATTGGCACGTTGCTCGAGCGTGGCCTGCGCCGCTTCTTCCTGGAAAACGGGATGGGGAACTGGGAAGAGTTGACGGTCGCGCAGACGGTGAAAGACTCTGTCCGCAAGAACGACATTTCGCTCGTCGACGGGATGGCCAAGCTGTACATGGACCGCTTTGCTGCGCACGATCGCGGGCACGAGACCATCGACGGGCTGATCGCCACGCACACGCACGACCGCGAGCACTACATGCGGATCATCGCTTCGGCGCTGCCGCTCCTGCAGATGCTCGCTACCGGCGAGACGGGCCTCATGCTGTCGCCGAAGGCCGACGACTTCGAGGACGAGCGCGAGATCTGGGACATCGACAAGATCATCAAGCAGAAGGCCGTCCTGTACATGGGCCTCGACTCGCTGTCGAACAACATCGTTCAGAAGGCGATCGCATCGATGGCGCTGTCGGACGTGGCGGCGGTCTGCGGGTCTATCTACAACTTCTACGCCGAAAAGCCCGACGTCGTTCTTATCATCGACGAGATCGCCGAAGCGATCAACGAGCAGGTAATCCAGATCCTGAACAAGGGCCGGGGCGCGGGCTTCAAGGCGTTTGTTGCATTCCAGGCGCGGGCCGACCTTGAAGCGAAGCTTGGAAACGCCGCGAAAATGCTGCAGGTTTTGGGCAACCTCAACAACCAGGTGATCCTTAGACTGGAGGATAGCGATACCGCCAAGTGGTTCTCGGACAAGGTGGGGGAGACAGCGATTCGGGTGGTCAACATCTCGAATAGCACGAACACCACGACCGAAGCACATGCGATGGAGTTCAGCGGATCACAGTCACGCACCCTTCAGCTTGAGAAGGTGCCACTGATTCCGATGCCCCTGATCCACCGGTTGCCGAACCTGCAGTACTTCATGCGCATCTCCGGCGGTGCCGTCTACCAGGGCCGAATTCCCATTATCGAAGGCTGAACCACACCCTATGTCCGCCGTTTTCAAAAACATCATTCGCGATCACAAGCTTTCGCACAAGCTGGTCCCCGTCTTCAACATTGCGCCGGATCTGGAACTCGCATGCTCGCGCGTTGCCGATTTCGTCGGCGAGCGCTTCGTTGGCGACAGGGGGCCGCTGGCCGCAGAGATGATCGAATCAGCGCTGGCGAGCTTCAAGCGAGCCAAGCGTACCGGCGATCAGCACGTCGCATTCATGCAGGGGCTGTTCGAGCCTGCCAAGTCGCTTTACGCGCGCCGCTATGTTGCGCGCCGCGGTGACAAGATCAGTGTCTGGTCGCCCATGCTGGAGCCGATTCCCGCTTTCGAGGAGCGGCATCAGAACAGCGAGCTGGAGATGGTCGACGAGCGTTGCCCGGAACACATTACCGAGCGCACCGCAGCTTTTCAACTGGCGTCGCGCGTCTTGCAAGGCGAAGCGTTCCGTCGCTACTTCGAGGAATACGATGTCGCTCACCGCTACGACAATAGCGAAGTTGTCCCGGGTTGACTACGACACGGCCCGGCGCGCGCTCGACACGGCGAGCGCTTTCGACGATCCGGACGAGCCGCCGCCCGAAGTGTTCAGATCGGGCGCGGGCGCGCGGGCCTACGCCCTGGCGTTCGTCGCCGTCAACCGACCTTTCCTGTTCTGGGGCGGATTGCTGGCGGTTGCCGCAATCCCTCTTCTCGTCGTAGTGAGGCTGATCCATGGCTAGCCGGTTTGGTTCGCATCTGAAGGTCTGGTTTCTCCTCGTTCCTATCCTGTCGATTGCAGTCATGCCTGCGATTCCCGACCGCAAGCTTTTCGAGGTGCCAGACGCCGAAACCGAATCACTCGTCGCGTCGGTCGGGCAGGAAAGGGCGGACGCGGCCGTCCGCTCGGCGAACGAACTGTTCAAGCGCTCATTTGTGGATAACGGACTCCTGCACCGGACTCTCGCAGCGTCGGGCAACCTCAACGGATTCAATGACGGCGGCATATCGAACTTCTCGGCTACGTGGACGGAAAATTTCTGGCTGCTCGCTTACCGGGCGATATTCCGCGCGATGGTCATGAAAATGTGGATCGTGGGCACGCTGTGCTTTGCGCTTGGCATGTTTATCGACGGCACGGCGCGCAGAAAGATCAAGGCAGCGGCGGCCGGCTATGTCAGCCCGCTTTCCTTTCATCTCGCGGGCCACGGCCTGATGATCGTCACGGGCACCCTGTTTGGCGTACTTGTCGCTCCCGTGCCGGTGCTTGCTGCTTACTGGCTGATAGTCGCCGCACTTCTTGGCGCGCTGCTCTGGAAGGCCGCTGAGTCGTTTCAGTCCGCCCGGTAAGTCATCTAAAGCGGATCGGCGTGGCCCGGTCCGCCATTCCTCTGCTTCTTTCCCATTTCGCTTTTCTTCATGCCGGACTGCCGCTCCGCTGTCGGGCGGCAGGTCCTTTTTTCCGCCAGCCGGTGACACGTTAGCGGGCTGTCGCCTTTAAAGGCTTGTGAAATAACGCGTGTTTCGGGCGCTCTGCGCCCGGTGCCGACGCAACAATTGCATTGGTGGGGACGCGTTGTGCGTGCCCGATTACCAACGATGAAACGACACAGGTCCACCAAGGAGAAACGGGCATGAGCACCACCACTGTGGCAGATACCGAACTGGAAAGCCCCGTGACCGCAGATGCGCACGCGTCCGCTGCAACTGCCGCTGCTGCTGCGGCCGATTTGAAAACGCTGGCGCAGACATCGCGCGCGGGTGGCGAGGCTGGTCACGACGGCGCCGAAGAGGGCGAGCGCGAGATCGAAAGCGAGCTGACGCAGATGGAAGCGGACGCGGACCGTCTGCAGAAGGAAGGCGTGATCACGCCCGATGACGCGAACATGAAGCGTGCCGAGGTTGCAAAGGCCCGCAAGGCGTTCCGCGATCTGCCTGGCAGCGAGCGTATCGCCATCATCAAGCGCCGCCGTGAGCTCGGCCGACAGTTGATGGAGCGGCAGCTTTCCGGCGCGGCAGTCGTGCCCGCGAACGTACGCCTGAACCATACGCGGCTGAAGCCGCTATTCGAGCAATGGTGGCCGTACCTGAACCGCATGAGCGTGAACATGCAGCGTTTCGGCGACTCGACATTCGGCGAGGGCGACAAGACCGCGGTGAACAGCTTCTTCGAGAAGCAGATCAAGTCGATTGAAGAATATGTCGATGAAGCGCTGCGCGTTGCGATAGGCTTCCGCGAGAAAAAGGAGGCGGAGCTTCGCGAAGCGGGCGAGTTCGTGTTCGAGCCGTCGATCCCGATGCCGGCGCTCGACATGACTGTCGAGGTCTATTCGCGTTTCTCGATGCGCGTGCTGTCGGCGATCATGAAGTTCGACAAGGTGATGGATCAGTTTGACTTCATGGTCTGGAACGGCATTCGCGACCAGTCGGACGTCGATGACGAGACGGTGCACTTCCTGAAGAAAGTGAATCCGCTCGGCGTTCGTGGCTACATGACGCACCTGCGCCTGATGACTACGGTCCGCGGCCTGTAAGGGGGCGTCATGCTGGACGAACTCAATCCGCAGCAGCGGGAAGTCGCCCAGTTGCGCCAGAATTGCGTGGCGATTGCCTGCCCCGGCGCGGGCAAGACAAAAACGATCGCCACCAAGGCCGCGCTGCTGCTGCAGGACAGCGCGGCTGTTGTGGGCGCGGTGACGTTCTCGAAAGACGCGGCGATCGAGCTGCGTGAGCGCATCCTCCACGTGGCGGGGCAGGCGGTGAAGAAGCGCCTTGTCGCGGGCACGTTCCATTCGCTCGCCTACAAACAGCTTCAGCGTCCCGGTGGGCGGCCGCCTGACATTGCAAGCGACGGTGACCGCCTCGGTCTGCTCATCCGCGTCATGCAGGATCTCGGGCTCGACGGAAAGGCCGAGGACGTCATCCCGACGATTGAAAAGATCAAGACGAATTTCGGCCGGTGCGACGTCAACAGCGCCGACGGCCAGTTGTACAACGCCTACCAGGAGGCGCTGGCCCGCAACGGGAAGATCGATTTCCAGGACATGCTGCGACTCGCCGTTGAAGGCATGCAGAACGGCACGATCTTGCCGTATCCGTTCACTTACCTGCTCGTTGACGAGTTTCAGGATACCGACCCTCTGCAGTACCGGTGGATCGAGCTTCACGCAAAAGCAGGCTCGATCGTAACGGTCGTAGGCGATGACGATCAGAGCATCTACGCTTTTCGCGAGGCACTCGGCTATCGGGGCATGGAATCCTTCATCAAGGAATTCGAAGCCAAGCCGGTCGTGCTTGGAAGCAACTATCGGTGCCGCGCCGAAATCCTCGCGGCCGCTGACCGGGTGATCCGCAACAATCCGGACCGCATCCCGAAAGTGCTCCGCGCTGAAAAGGGCGCCGGCGGTCGGGTCGAGGCATCCCGCCACGCCGACGAGTACGTGGAAGCGGAAGCGGCTATCGAGGCACTTGCACCGTTACTGCGAAACGGAAAGACGTGTGCGGTCCTCGCCCGGACTAACCGCATCCTTGATCCGCTCGAGGCCGTCTGCCGTTCGTATGGCGTGAAGTATCACCGCGCGTCGGGGGCATCGGTTCTCAATCGTCCTGAGGGTGCGTTGCTCTGCAATCTGCTGGAGATCATTGAAGGCGTGAAGGCGACGGGGCTTGACGCGGTGCTGGCGCATTCGGGACTGCATGCCGACCATCTGCGTGCGCTGCACGCGAACATGGGCGCAGAGCTTGTTCAGAAGCCCCGGGCCGAACTGGCCGAGCTGGGCATGCCGGAAGACGTCGCAACGAACTACCGCGAGTTCATGAAGCGGCTCGCCGAATGGCGGGGACTATGCGAGCGGAAATTCTATTCGTTGGTGCTGTCGGGCGTGAATGAGTGGATGCTCAAGTACACGAAGAAGGAAAACGGCGTCCGCACCATCCAGGCGACGTATGACGTGCTGTCGCGTCTGACTGGATCATTCGCCGAGCGGCTGCTGTTCCTCCGGCAGGACAACAACGAGCCCGCAACAGACGCGCTTGTCCTGACGACGATGCATAGCTCGAAAGGGCTCGAATGGGACCACGTCTGGATCGCGCGATCCGAAGACACCATCGTCCCCGATGCCAAATCAACTGAGCCAGAAGAGCGGCGGCTGTTTTACGTCGCGATGACGCGCGCGCGCGAAACGCTGATGATTTCCGGGACGTCGAAGAACTTCGCGTCGCGGTTTGTCACTGAGGCGCAGATCGAAACCGGGGCGCGGCCGGCTTAGCGCGAGAGCAGGCTTCATTGAACCTGTCGGTGCATCCAGTCGGGCAGCTGCGAGTGCGCCAGCCTCGCAACGAGGCAGTCTGGCAGATAGGGGAAACCGAAGTGCGCTTCGAAGAGCGCTGACAGTTCCGTTGGTAGAACTCCCTGCAGGTCCGCCTTCCCGGGGCCGTCGAGCATCAGGTGCATCGGGTCGGCCGCCCTGATACGCAGTCGCATCTGGAACTGCTGCAGCCAGATCATCGTGCTATCGAACGTGCCGTAAAGCGCGAACATCAAAAGACCCGGCGGTGCTGCGAGGGCTTCAGCTTTCCGGGCCCGAAGCGTCGCCCATTGTTCCCGCACCTTGATAACGGGGCCTCTGGACCTGCTGGCGGCGGCCAGGACCGCTTGGGCGAAGTCGCGGCAGTCCGGAGGTCCCGATAGCATCCCATTGACCCTCGCGCGGGCAGTTGCCAGATCGATGGTGTCATCAGCGAACCGGATGCGAATCCGTTCTCCGCACGGATTGAATTCCTCCAGTGCCTGAGCGATCGCGGCCGCATCGAAATGGTCATGGTTCAAAGCTCGCGAATCGTCCGATACCCGCCTGACAGCAGCGAGATCCGGGGCAATCCACATGCCCACAACTACGCGAAATGCGCCCATAGCGGCCCCCGCCTCGTGCTGGATGACGAAATACTAGTCCACGACTAACGATTTGCCGGCACTTTTTGGCTGATTTAATCCGGTTTGGCGTGCAAGCGTCGCGCGCGCCGGGCCGTCGGGCAATACCTGGCGCAAAGAAAAAAGCCCGCTCGAAGGCGGGCTTAAATCCATGGTCGGAAACATGGAGGAGACGAGATAAGTATAAACCCTAATCTCACAAGGTCGCAACAGTTGCGGTCGACATTGGCCTTTACAGCGCGTCGCGGTGAAGCCTTAGCACAAGCTTGTACTGAGGATTCTTCAACGGTACATCAACAGTCTGGCCATCAGCGATTTCAACCGGAATGTCCGACGCCGTGTAGCCGTGCACATCGACGACCTCGGACGTGCAGTCCGCTGTCCCTGTCTTGCGGATCCCGTCGAGTGCCGTGTCCGTCGCCGAAACCGACAGCTGAACCTTTCCGGCATTTACGGAAACCGGGTTGATGAATAGCGAGCGGCCTACGAACATCTTCTCGGCGCTCAGGCGCATCGCGCCCGCCGAGCCCGTGCAGTTCGCGTAGCCAACCTCCTTTCCGCCTCGTTGCAGGTACGGTGTCAGGGTGGTGCCGTCGTTCACGATATGTTGCGCTTGGTCGATCACCTTTCCGTCCTTATACCAAGTGATGTCCAGCGTTTGAATCGTCGCGGCCGCTTGAGCGTTGGCGATGAATCCTGCGGCGATAGCCGTTGCGAAAAGCGCCTTGCGAATCGATTGCATGTGGTTCTCCGTATCGATAGTGAATCAGGTGTTGACCGTCATGGCCGTGAGGCATGCGGCTCGGGAATCAGTGAAGCAATGTGCTGCTCGAAGACTTCGGCACTCAGAGTGAAGCGGCTCCGGTGCGGTGTGTCATCGGGCATCGCCTGCCGGTTGATGAAGCGGCCGTCGCTGAGCATGCAGAAACAGAGCCCATCAAAAGCGGCTTCCTGTGCCGCGGCCTCCCAGTCGACGGCGTGGTAAGTCACGTCGGTTCTGAGGCGGTAGTTACGCTGCGGCGGCGAAGCCGTCTGGGCGTTTGCGCGGCAGCACGTTAGCCAGGGTCACAGAGAGCCAGCTGGTGATCGCTACGCAAAAAAAAACCAATTGCCGTATTGCGCCAGACGCGGCGCGATGTGCTTTCCACGTCGGCACGTGATTGCGCAAAGCTGGCTTGCGCGTCCTCAATCTTCGTCTGAAGTGCTTGTGGTGAGTTCAGGCCGTGTCTGGCCAGAAGCGCTGACGCATCCGCGGGCGGGAGAATGCGTATGTCGCCGGCGAGCTGGGCGAGCCGCACAACATCGGTTTGAATGAGTGAGGCTCGGGCCATAGCTGAGCCGTTATCGACATAGGCCGAGACCATGTTGACCACAGTGAAAGGCATTGCAACGGAAATGGCTACCGCGGCCCATTTGATTACTTTCCTTATCTTCATCTTTCGTCCTTTGTGGCGACCTTCTCAACTTCGCGCCTGTGGCGACTGTGCTGGGAGTCGAGGCAGCGACCGTCAGACAACTTTTGCCCTGATTGTCAGTGACAAGCCGTTATGCGAGATTGTCGTTTCCTGACCCCGAAGCAAGAAGAAATCGCTGATGGTGCTGAAGTCATCGGCGCGAAGCGTTGTTGATACGTCGATCTTGCAGGCAGTCAGAATGGAGCCGTCGGCTCCGACTCGTGGCGTGAGAGCCAAATTGACACTCGAGCGCAACTCGGCGGCCGAGCAACCAGTAGCGGCATCGCAGGAAGCGAGATAGGGGGTGATTTCTTCGCTAGCAGCGGTTCCTTGTTTGCCGTTGTCCGTCAGGATGTTGTACGACTTGAGTAATTTCCCGTCACGGGACAAGGTCACCTCATAGAGGACCTTGAACGGGGCGGACGCCACGGATGGCGCGATAGCACGATCTGGGTCAGACAGATCGACTTCCCAGCCGGTTTCCAGTGCGACCGAAGGGGAGCGCGCGTCGTCGATTGCTGGACTTTGCGCGCCGTTGAATTGCGGGTTGCCTTCAGCGATTGCGCTCGTGGCAAAAAGGGCTAGGACGATAGCAAGGGTCTTTTTCATTCGATTAAACCGCGTGGATGTTGGTGAACGGTTCGCTGGACTGGTAGCTGCCAGCAGTCGGTTTGGATCAGGCCTTGGCGCGGGATAACTCGGTCACGTTCGACTCGGTGTGCTCCTGCGTGGACGCAGCGGTAGACGTGGCTGCGATCTCGGGTTTTGCGCTCTCGTTCGCTTCCGGTTCGACCGTCAGCATGCGGGCCACGCGCTTGAGCGTGCCGTTGAGCGCGGCGCGCGGTCCGAGGCGGATGGTGCCGCAGTACATGATGTCGCCCGAGACGTGTCCGTTGATTTCAAGAGTGCCGCGCGCATGGACGTTGCCGTCGACGCGACCGTCGATACGAACGTGGTCGCCCTGGACGTTGCCATTTATCAGACCTCCCTCGCCGACGTGTAAAAGCCCCTGCGTTGAGATAAGGCCCCCGTCGAGCAGGCCGAAATAGCTGATGCCGTGATCAACGATCATGTCGCCGCTGATGGTGCAGCCGGCGGAAACAAGGGTGATCGAAAGTTCGTTTTTCATGTCGGGACTTCCTAGAACAACTTCACTTCGGCAGACCCGGCGCGGCTTTCGGCCGAGGGGCTGGCGTCTTTATTGGGCTCTGCGCTCTGCTCCGCGCGAGGGCGCGAGATGTGATGGCGAGCGGCGCGCGCCGGTTTGGCTGCTTCGGCAGGTTGCTGCGCCGGCTGCAACGCGGGCGCCGTCTGAGCAGCGGTGGCTGGCACTTTTGCTGTTGTGGCCGCCGGCTGCGCTGGCTGCGTCGCGACCGCTACGGGCTGGGCAGTTGCGGGCGGTGAAGGAGTAGCCGGTTGCTGCGCGACCGCGGTTGCCTCTCTACTCGACCCTGCGCGATGGATTGGCGAGACTGCTGCGAGCTGCGCTTCGCTCGTCAGCGCGGGCGCGGTGCCTGCCGTGGCGGCCTGCGCGCTGCGCGCCGGTGCTTTCAGCGAATCGCGGAACTGGTCGGCTGTCAGGCCAAGTGAGCGTGCCGAAGCAAAGTCGCTCGCGCTCAGTGCGGGCGCGGCAGTAACAGGGTGAGGGGGTGTCGCATTGACCTCCCGGTAGGCCGGGGCTTCCTGATTCGCCGGAGCCGCGTTCAGTGCATCACCTTTTCTGCTGGCGTCTTCCGTTTTCGTCGGAGCTGTCGTTGCTCTCCCGTGGCTCGCCTCCAGGTTCTTGTAGAGCGACGCTGCGCCCATGCCCGCCATCGCGACCATAGCCGCAATGGCCAGGGCGATCGTGGCCTGCCGTGCGCGCGGCGCGATCCCGCCAAGACGTTGATGCAGTGCGCGTGACGGCTCGGGTGCTGATACGTCGTCAGGGCCGGGCAAGGCGGCAATCTGGCGGGGAAGGTCGATGACCATCGAGTCCGGAGCGAACTGAGCGTGCAGTCGCTGGATTTCGCGGATGTCCATGAAAATGCCTCTTCTCGTTGTCTGGATTACAGCCTGCCCGAGGCTGCCTGAAGTCAAGGAAGCTCCGGCAGAGCGGAGTTAGGGGTTCAGTGGGTGTCGTCGGAGTCGGGAAGCAGGACGCCTTCGGCGGCATACCGGTCGTTGTCCGGAATACACAACTGGGGAATCTGCTTGATGCGCGCGGCTGCGGCGTCAAGCGCTGCCTTGCGTTCGTGCGCCATGACTGAGCGGCCGGCGAGGGCTTCCATCGTCTTGAGGAAAAGCTGGTCATAGATTGTGAGCAGGCGAACGAGCCGTCCCGACAAGGGGTGCTTGATTTCGAGTGTCACGCGCTCGGGCGCAAGGCCGGTGCGCCGACCGTGCAGCCGGTTAGCCCAGGCGAGTGCCTTGCGGAAGAAGGTTTCCGCCGTGTGGAACTCCGCTTCCAGTGCGAGGAGCTTGCCGCCGCGCGCGACCGTCATCTTTGCTGCGCAGAAGTTGTAGTCGGAGCGGACGAAGGTGCGGGCAAAATCGGAGTAGTACAGCAATTCGGTTTTTGCCAGCGTCTCAGGATGGATGCGTGCGAGGCGGTCATCGCTGGTGAGGCGCTTGATGGGGCGCAGGACGCCGGAGACCGGTTCAGTCGCAGTCGCAGTGGAAGGGGAAATCAGCCGTTCTGGATCAACCGCCTCGGGCTTTTCCGTATCGAAGCCAGACATAACGTGTTCTCGGTGTATGTGTTCTCTCTCACATAAATTCTCACTGAACACCGATCAGTCAAGCGGGCAAAAGCTATATCAATTTCGCGAGCTTTAAGACGCCTACACCTGTCATTTGCCCGGATACTTCAATCCATTCCCCGCGTCTCTGACGCATCGACCTCGACTCCAAGCCCGGAGTCCATCTTCTTTCTCCAAGTCGTGCCTTTGGGCATGCTCCGACCGGATAGCTACCGGTGTGGATATCTTCTTGTGCTGAATCTGCCCGCTACAGATTCCCCTATTTCAGCTGTGATACTCGTACCCTGGCCTGCATTCATTTGCGCCGGTACATCGTTCGAGCCCAGGTTTTCGGGTGTTCTCTCTCCAGAGCCTGATCTGGGTAGAACGATCGAAGTTGGCTGATCCGTGATTCCTGCGGCGGAATGTATTTTCCGAAAATGGGCTGTTGCGCAGCGTGACCATGCTGCGCGAGGACGACTTTACGTCCTCTGACAGAGCGCTCCGGCTTCCGGTGCCGCTCCCTGCACGCCACGTCCCCAGAAGGGACGTGGCGCGTAGGTCACATCTATCCCCTATTCACGAAGCTCGCTCCCTGACCGGAGCGGGCTTTTTTTTTCGTCCATCCATTCCGGATGGGCCTTTCTCAACTGGAGGTGTTTATGTTGTTGCCCGACCGCCTCAACGCGCGTATTGCCGAGGCCATCAAGGATCAGATCGATAACGAGCGTGCCGCTTCGGATACGTCATCCGACGCCTGGCGCAGCCGCTGTGAAATTGCGCAGGTTGCGATGTACAGCGACGCCCAGCGCTCTGTCTTTATCCACCATGTCAGCGAACGACGCGGTAGCGCCGCAGCCCGGGAGATCGAATCCCAGGCCAGCGCGCTACGCACGAACGCCATCTTTTTTCTCGCAAGGAAACCATCATGAATGCAGTCGTCCAGATGTTCGACAGCGCGCCTCGCAGTCTGGTCGAAGAGCGCGCAATCCGACCGCCGATCATTGGCAAGATCCGGCCCGGTATCAAGGTTCTTACACGCAACGCGCAGGGCAATCCGGCTGCCGTGAAGCTGTACGACGAAATGGTGGCCGCCGGCGACTCTTACGAGACGATCGGAAAGGTGATCGAGTCGAAGCTGAATCTGCGCAATGCGCTGATTCCGAGAAACGTCCCGCATTTCACCTGCAGACGGTCGGACTTCTCGAATCCTGACACCGCCGATGAAATTCTCAAGCTGTACGGAGAGGATCGTGGCGACGGCCTCAAACTGCACCGCTTCCCGGTAATGTTCGCCTTCGACGACTGGCTGCGTAATGTGCCTAATCAGATGGCGGCCTATACGACGACGGGACGGCAGTATTTCTCGGAGTATGGCCGTGACGGCAAGCGGTACTGCAAGACGTATGCACCGGTCGAGCGCGATGAGCGTGCGAAGCGGGCGCGGCGGACGTTCGGTGGTCGCCTTGTCATCCAGCGTCAGGATGACGACATTCCCGACGGAATCTGCGATCCGCACGTGTGTCCCCAGTATCAGGAACGCAAGTGCAACCTGAGCGCCAACTTCGTGTTTGCAATTCCCGACGTGAAAGGCCTGGGACTCATCGAACTTCCAACGAACTCGATTTATGTCCTGCAGAAAGCGTATTCCGCCATGCAGACGGTCTCGCTCGCGCGAGGCAGGCTGACCGGCACGCGCTTCTGGCTGTCGAAGAAGGAGTTCGACATCACGCGGATCGACGACAACGGGCAGCCGGTGCGTCAGAAGCAGATGCTAACCGTGCTCGATGCGGATATCGATCTCGGGGCGTTGCTGGATGCAGGCGATGAGCCGCAGCCAGCGCTCGAAGCGGCGAGCCGTGCAGTTGCCCTGATCGAAGCCGGTGGCAATGTCGAGGTTCTGTCGCAGGCCATGACAGAGGCAGGCTCCGGGACCGTTGCGCAGATGCAGGGCGAAACGGTCGGCGCAAGCAACGCAGGTGCCGACGGCGGTGGCGAGCCCGAAGAGGGCGAGTCGCTTCAAGACAAGCGTCACCGCATGTCCGATCTGCTTAACCGCCTGGGGCTCAGCCAGCCAGATCGTCAGCAGGACTTCCGCCGCTTCGCGCACGTCAGATTCGGGCGTGGCTGGGCGGAAAGACCGGCAGACGTTGATCAGATGAACGCACGCCTGACGGCAGCGCTCGACGATCGCGCTGCGCTTGATGACGAGATCCTGCAGGCAAAGACCTACGTCTAACCTTGGACCGGCCCCTTCGGGGCTGGTCGTTCCTTTCTTCACTATTCGCGTACCGAGAACCCTTCAGCAAGCGGCACTTGCTCAAGCGTTTTCGACCGCGCATCCCTGCGCATCGAATCCTTCCGCCTGACGGCGGATCATTTTCCTGTCTTGATGGAGTATCAACGTTATGTCGAGCGATCTGAGCGCCCTGACGGGTCTGCAGCAGATGCGTTGCGGTGGCTGTGGTGGAGACCTGTTCAAGGTCTTCACCGCGGATCGAACGCAGCGGATCGTTGTCCAATGTCAGCAGTGCATGAGCACGTCGTTTATCGAACCCGTACCTGCGAAGCCGCAGATCAACTGGGGAGAGGGCGACGGCTGCATCACAGTCTTCTAGGAGCATTCCGCGATGCGCAAGGTAGCAAACTTCACGCTGTTTTTCGGCGCTGATGACGCGCTGAGCAACTGGCATCCGTGCCGGTTCAGTTATCACGGCGTGGACTTCACCTCGGTAGAGCAGTTCATGATGTTTTCCAAAGCCAAGCTGTTTGGCGATGAGAATGCAGCGGCAGAAATTCTCGCGGCGCGTCATCCCAAAGATCAGAAGGCGATCGGACGGGGCGTGAAAGGTTTCGACCTTGCGACGTGGGAAGGCAAGCGCGAGTCGATTGTCTATGTCGGGTGCCGGGAGAAGTTTGCCCAGAACCCGGGATTGCGCTCGCTGCTGCTGGCGACGGCACCGACCGAGCTCGTCGAAGCCAGTCCTTACGACCGTATCTGGGGCGTGGGACTGGGCGAGCGCGACCCGCTGATTCTCGACAAGGCGAACTGGCGTGGCACGAACCTGCTCGGCATCACGCTGATGAAGGTGCGCGACACCCTGTCCCGCTGACTTTTTCAACTGCGCCACCTGGCGCACCATCCATTGAGGCTGCCCACGGGCGGCCTTTTTTCTTTTTCAGGAGGCGACGTGAAAATCGCTCACATCTCTGACCTGCATTACTCGCCAGAAAACCTCGATGAGGCTGACCGGTGTTTCTCGTACGCGGTCGATGACGCGCTCAATCGCTGCATGGATGTCGCAGTGATCTCGGGCGACTCTACAGACCATAGGCTTGATGCACATGCGCCGGCGCTAAACCGGCTGGCGACAAACATCAACCGCCTGTCGCTCGGTATGCCGGTTCTTATGCTGCAAGGCACGTTTTCGCACGAGCCGCCCGGCACGCTGCGTAACTTCGCGCTGATGGGAGCCACACACCCGGTTTTCGTTGCGGAGCGCGTGCAGCAGGTCAGCCTGTTCGAGGGGCGTTTCTTCGAATCTGCAGGCCCTGTCTTCAACGACGAGGAGCTTGCGAGCGTGCTGAAGCTTGGCGCCGACGTTGTGTTCACCTGTTTGCCCTCCATCAACAAGGGGCAACTGGCGGCCGCTGTCGGCGCGAAGAATGCAGCAACCGGGCTTGAGGCGGTTCTGGGTGACTATCTGGCAGCGGCTGGGCGTATCAATGCTCGGCTTCGGGCAGCAGGCATTCTAACGGTCGGTGTGTCGCACGGCACGGTCAACGGTTGCACGACTGAGCATGGCGTCACGATGGCGGGCTTCGATCACGAGTTTTCGCTCGGTGCATTGTTCGAGGCCGAATGCGACGCCTTCATGCTCGGCCACATTCACAAGTCGCAGCAGTGGGAGCGCGGTGGCCGTGTTGTTGCCTATGCGGGTTCCCCTGGCCGGTTTCACTACGGCGAGGAAGGTGACAAAGGCTATCTGGCGTGGGACGTTGAGACGGGAAACGCGAGAGCGTTGCTTGTTCCAACGCCGGCGCGGGAGACGGTCTGCGTTGACTTCGACGGCCCTCCGGACATGGAGCGACTCGCTGCCATTGCTGCTGAGGCGGGCGACAAGTTCGTTCGTGTTCGTTGGCAGGTGGACGAGGAGCATCGTCAATCGGTAGACCGGGATGCAATCGAAGCGCTGTTCGCTGGTGCGTCTGCTCTCAAGCTGGAGCCGCGCATCCTGCCGGTCGTTCGCTCGCGGTCGCAGGGCATCAGTATCGAGCCGACGGTCGACCGAAAGATCGAACGGTGGGCCGAGCATGCGAGCGTTGAAGCTGCGCCGATCGTTGAGCGGTTCCGGTTGCTCGAGTCGGGCTATCCGGAGGCGATTGCCGCTGCGGTGCTTGCCGGCCTGACCGATGATGAGGTAGGCAGTGCTGCTGTTGGCGACAGTGCTGTGCCATCGCTGCCTGAGCCAGCCTCTTCGTCGGAAAGCGATACGGTGCCTGATGCGACCGTCGAGGTCGTGCCCGCAGCGCAGAAGTCGTGGCTCGACGATGATCTGTTTGCAGCGTAGTTTGCTGCCCGAATGCGGGGGAGGCCGGTATGGCTCTCCTGCAGTGGGACAGTAGCCCTGTTCCGATAGCTGCCACAGCTATCGAAACGAGGTTTCACCGCGTCTTTCGACGCATCGATGTAGTCGTTGCTTCACCTTTCTCAGCAGTTTCATTTTCTTTTACCCTGGCGGGGAGCGATCCCTACCGGGCGCACTCCGCCTGACAACAACGGAGTGCAATCATGTTTGGTCTTTATCCTGCCGGTTCCGAGTGGGTTCGCGTGTTCGCCCTGGACGATCAGGACGAACGCGACATCCAGAAGTCACTCGTCGACCATGCTGGCTTCACGCCCGCAATCCTTCACCAACCCTTTGGGAAGGATCGTGGAGCAGTGCTGGCGCAGTCCGGCCCGATGCTCGTCCTTCGTGCGACGACACCTGGATCGAATCAGGTCGTTGTCACGGCTGCCGTCGAAATGCAGCACCTGCTCTGGTCTTATCACATGGGCATGGCGACGCAATGGTCCCCGATGGAGATTCGCACCCTGACCGGCTATGTGGGTTGGGACGAACTTCTCACGGGTGCCCGCCGCGAATTTGCCCGGGCCTGTGAAAAAGTCGAGGCAGCAATCGCAGGCAAGCTTCATGCGCCTGTGGCGGTTGCAGAGAGAGTCGACCCGATGGTCGAGCCTTTTCCCGACGATGACGATGTCGCCTTCTATTCGCGTATGGCAGCAATGTCCGAATCGATGGAGGTGTCGTCATGCGGCCTCTGAAACTGACGCTCGAAGGCTTTTACGGCGTTCGTGACGGGATGAGGCGCGAGAGCGTCACACTCGATCTGGAGTCGTTGCCGGAAGGCCTGATCGCGCTTGTCGGCCCTAACGGGGCGGGCAAGACAACGATAATGGATAACCTGCATCCGTATCCGATCATGCCGTCGCATGCCTCGATGCTTTCGGTCGATGCCTTTTCGTATTGGGACCACATCTGTGGCACCAGTGCGCTGAAGGAACTTGAGTGGGAGCACGACGGCATCCGTTACCGCTCGACGTTTTCGTTCAGGAAGCCCGGTAAGACAGGCAAGGCGGAGTACTACCTTGCATGGCGTGGATCGGACGGCGCGTGGCATCCCGTTACTTTGCCCGACGGCACAGCGTCGGACGGCAAGGCGGCGACGTATAACCGCTGTGTCGAAGCCATCAACGGCTCGCTTCAAAGCTTTTTCACCAGCGTCTTCTCCGCGCAAAACCGGCGGCCGCTCGCGTCGTATGGCGCGGGAGAGATCAAGACGCTGCTCGCGGAGATGCTCGGCATTGAACATCTGAAGGCGCTGTCGGCGAAAGCTGGCGACGTCGCGAAGATTCTTGGCCGTGCGCTCGGTGAAATCCAGACGGACCTGACTGCACTCGCGGGCAAGCGGCAGCGTAAGGCGGATGTCGAACGCTCCGTGCTTGCACAGGGCGAACTTCTACGCGATACGCGCGCGCAACGCGATCTGAAGCTTGAGGAAGCTGCGAAGCTGACTCAGGAGCGTGCGACGCTGGCTGCGAAGGCGGGCGAATCGGCAACAGCCGAAGCTCGTCTGCGCGAACTGTCGGTCCGCGCACAAGAACTGGTCAAGGGCGTGCAAACGCTCGATGGCGATGAGCGGGCAGCAGCCGCCCGGACCCAGCAGCGCGTGAATGTCCTGAAGCAGACGGTGACGACGCATCAGGCGACGCTTGCCCGCAAGGAAGCGATTCTGGGAGCGGCGGCGAAGCGCGATGCAGCGCAACTGCTAATCGGTCGCGAGGAGGCAAAGCTGGAGCCTCTGCAGCGTGTAATCGCCGATCTAGAAGCGAAGCAGGTCAATCATGCGACGCTTCAGACCGCGCTTTCGGGGCTCATGACGCAGGGTCAGACGAAAGCCGCCCACTTCGAGACGTTGACGAAGCAGGCTGCAGTCGTCGACCAGGTGCCGTGCGTGGGGCATGCGATGCATGCCACGTGTCCGTTGCTCAGTCAGGCGCTACAGGCCAGATCGCAGGCAGAAGAGCAGCGTGTGTCGGTGGCCGAACTTCGTGCGCAGTATCGCGAAAAGAAAGCGCAGGCCGACCTGCTCGCTCCCGTTGTCGCGGAGCTTGCGGCAAAGCGCGGCGAACTTGCTGCGTTGACCCGCACCCTGAGCGACGCTCGACGTGATCTGCAGGCGGCGACTGAACTTGCTGCCAGCAAGCCTCTCCTTGATGCCGCCGCGACGGGCCTTGAAACCGCCAACGCGGAACTGAGGGAAGTCGCGGAAGAAGCGGCTGCGCGAGCTGCCCGGTACGAGTCTGAAAAGGCGCGTATGACGGCGGAGATGGTCAGAATCCAGCAGGAATCGAAGCAGCTTGCAGCCGTCGATGTGACGGCCGCAATTGCAGAGACCGACCGGAAGCTGTCCGCAAATCGCGAAGCAGTCGCAGCGCTCGAGGGCAGGATCGAAGGTGCGATCCGCGCCCAGACAGTGCTACAGGCTGAGGCCAACGGACTGGATGCAGACCTGAACGGGTTCTCTGCTACGCAGCGGCGCGCCGACCGGCTCTCCGATGAAATTGCGCAGTGGAAGCTGCTCGCGAAAGGGCTCGGCAACGACGGCGTCATTGCGTTAACGATCGACGACGCGGGTCCCGCACTGGCTGACACCGTCAACAGGCTGCTGCTTGCCTGTTACGGCACACGCTTCACGGTCGAAATCCGCACGCAGCGCGCGCTGGCAACAGGCGAGCTGCGGGAGGGTTTCGAGATTCTTGTGCATGACGCCGAAGCCGATAGCACCAAGTCGGTGTCGGTGATGTCCGGTGGCCAGAAGGTCTGGATCAACGAGTGTCTGACACGTGGCATTGCGCTCTATCAGGCGCAGAACACGGGTCAGCCTTACCAGACGCTTTTCAGTGACGAGTCCGATGGTCCGCTCGATCCGCAGCGCAAGCTGCAGTTCATGCGGATGAAGCGGGAGGTGCTGAAGCAGGGCGGGTATGAGCGGGAGTTTTTCATCTCGCAAACGCCCGACCTTGTCAACGAGGCCGACGCCGTGATCGACGTTCAGGCACTGGCCGCGTGACGCAATTTTTTTTAACCCTGTGGGGAACGCCCCCACAGGGCGTTTCTCGCCTTTTTTCCTTAAGAGAAACGCCATGTCAATCAATCGAAATTCCCGAACCCGTACCGAAGCAGTGACGGTCTCGGTTCGTCCTGCCGTGCCTCGGTCTGGAAACACGCACCTCTATGTCCTGAACGGCTCGCTGTTGCGTGACGTTCTTGTCGATGACAAGTGGGTCACTGTCCAGACGGCCGACCCTTCTGATCTGCGCACCGCGTAAGCGGAGCACCTTCCCTTTTCTCGAGAAACCACGATGGAAAATTTGCTTTTGCTGCTGTTCGCAGCAGGCTCTTCGTCGCTCTGCGCCTGTACTGCGCAGCCACAGGCGCACGCAGTAAGCGCGCGTCCCGCGATTGTCGTTCATGCCCCGCGAGGCGAGCCTGGTGACTTTCGCGTTTGTCCCGACGGCAGGCTGATCACATTTCCGGTCAGCCATCCCAAAACCTGCACCTGAGCGGGGCATCGAAACGCCTTGGCACCCCTTACAGGGGCCGGGGCCTTTTCCGGTAAGCCAACGGAGCTTCCCATGAAAAAGCAGATTGTCGTTGCGACGGTCGTCGGAGCGCTGGTAGCGGGCGCTGGCCTGCTATGGACGCAACCCGCTTTCAGCGCGGCAAATGATGTGCAGGTCGCCTTTTCGCCGGACGGAGGTGCCGAGCAACTCGTGCTGCAAACCATCCGCAGCGCACGGCTGTCGATCCGGGTGATGGCCTACTCGTTCACTGCGGCGCCAGTCGTTAGAGCATTGCTCGATGCGAAGCGGCGGGGTGTTGACGTGGCAGTCACTGTCGATTACCGCAGCAACGTTGACGAAGACCGTAGTGGAAAAGCAGCGGCCGCAATGGGCGCACTCGCGTATGCAGGCGTGCCCGTCATTGTCGTTCGCGCGTTTCCAATGCAGCACAGCAAGTTCCTGGTAGTGGACAACGCGACGGTCGAGACCGGTTCGTATAACTACAGCCAGGCGGCCGCGCGCGTTAATTCTGAAAACGTGCTGGTGCTATCGAACCATCCTGAGATTGCGAAAGCGTATCTGGATGACTGGAAGGCGGTGACGTCGCAGGGCGAGCCGTACCGCGCCCGCTAACGGCGATACAGCCTCGTTTTTTTTTCTATGACCGTCGCGGGAGCGATCCCGCCGGGGTCGCTCCGCATTCACTTGTGGAGTTTTCATGGTTAATGCAGCACCACTATCAACGGCTGCAATGCCTCGCTGGCTCGCGCCGTATGCAAATAGCGAGAAGCAGGGCTGGGCGCAAGCGGTGATGGCGTACGCCGATTACTATTGCGTCGATGGGAGCGCTGACGATGATCCCGAGGTTGAGGAGCGTCTGATCATGCACCGCCCACCGATGGTGGGCTATGCGAGCCGTACCGGCACGCGCCGCAACCTTGATGCGCTGGCGCTTGCCGGCTGGCATCTCCTCGTCTCGGCGAAGGGCGAACACCGTACCGAAGGCATGCGCTACGCGATCGACAACGGCGCGTGGACAGCCTACCAGCGAGGCGAACCGTTTGACGAGTCCGCGTTCCTGGCGGTCGTCGACAAGCTCGGTGAGCGCGCTGACTGGATCGTGCTTCCCGATGTCGTGCAGGGCGGCCTCGCTTCTCTCGACTTCTCATTGCGGTGGATGGAGCGTCTGCGAGGCATGCCCTCGCAACTGCTCATCGCCGTGCAGAACGGGATGCAACTGGAGGACGTCGCGCCATACCTCTCGCCCGTCGTTGGAATCTTCATCGGCGGATCAACCGAGTGGAAGGAATCGACAGCCGAAGCGTGGGGGCTACTCGCGCGTCGACGCAATTGCCATCTGCATGTCGGGCGGGTCAACTCGGCGCGCCGTATTCACATCTGTGCGGCCGCCGGCGCTGACAGTTTCGACGGCAGCGGGCCAAGCCGCTTTTCCAACGCGTTACCACGGCTAGACCGCGCGACCCGGCAGCCTGACCTTTTCGCAGCGGCCGATCAGTCGCTCGAAGAGGCACAGGCAGCAAGTCTGGGTCTGACCTTGTAACGCACACGTGACTTTTTGACCCTTTCGGGAGCCGATCCCCGAAAGGGTCGCTCCCATCTTTTCCGGAGCGAACGATGGACCGTGACATTCATACCTTGATGGAAAACGCCATTGCGTCGATGCAGTCTTATATCGAGCAGGGCCACGTGCTGGCCGCGGGTGTAAGCGGCGGCAAAGACAGCACGTGTGCGATGGTGCTGATGCTTGAGGCAGTCAGGCGCGCAAAGCAGGTCGCGTCCGACGTCAGACACTACATCACGTCGTCGGACACGACGATCGAGATACGGATAAGTTCTGGCAGAAATACCTGCCTGTGTAAGTTATTTGGAAATGGACATTTCATCCTGGCGTAACTCAGTTTTGACATGATGGACAAATCACCACAATCCCGGCTCATTCACGGCTACTGCCATTTCAGCCTCGATGGATCAAGTCCGTTTCGTTTGCCAGCCAATCGGTAGGTAATCGCAGCACGGGGGCAACAACACTTCAAAGGTCGACCAACAATCTGGTGAGTGCATGATGAAGCCAACGATCAAGTGCGCGGTTTTGCCGGTTTTCGTACTGACTGAAACGTGTGACAAAGCTGACCCTCTCGCTTTACAACGAGTGATCCCAGCGGGCGCGCATCGGGACGAGCAAATCTATTACCTGCGAGAGGTCGCGAAGGCCGTCGATTCTTATGGTGGCCAACCCAAGTGGGTCAAGTTCAACTACAACCTCTTTCCGGTCGTTCTTGATAGCCGTGGCGTTCCATGGGACGCAGCTACGATTTACATTCTTTCTCGGTCCCAGGCGCAGTTGCACCCGGATATGACGACGTTCCAGGGAATCGCCGACGACTTGGCGCTTTTTCTGAGGTTTCTGGAGGAGTTCGAGGTCGACTATCTTTCGTTCCCTCGTTTTAAGTTGCAGCGGCCGACCTATCGGTTTCACGGTTATCTGAAGAACCGAATTTTCCAACGGAAGATTGCGTCTGCAACGGCCAGACGCGCCATGGGGTCAGTAATCGCCTTCTATCGATTTCTGGTCGCCGAAGGCATGTTCACACCGGAGAATCCCCTCTGGGAGGATCGAGACCAGTATCTGACGTTCAAGGACTCTCGGGGGCTCGCGATCAGTAAGCGGGTGAATGTGACGGACGTGAGCATTCGCGCCCCGAAGCAAGTCGATCCATACGATGGATGCATCAACGACGGCGAACGATTGAGGCCTCTGTCTCAAAACGAACAGCAATGGCTATTCGAGGCGCTGGCTGCGCTTCAGAATCCTGAGATGCTCTTGATCCATCTGCTGATGGTGACGTCCGGCGCCAGAATCCAGACGGCCCTGACACTTCGATCGGCCGACGTGCGCGATGAACTCCCCGAGTCGGCGCGAGAGTTCCGTTGCAAGGTCGGTCCCGGAACAGGCGTGGATACGAAAAACAACAAGCAGCTGACACTGCATATCCCTCGTTGGGTGTACGAGATGCTGAGGCAGTATGCGGCGTCCGATCGGGCGGTCGCGCGGCGCAGCAAGGCGAAAGGCGGCGACAACGATGATCAATATCTCTTTCTGACCCAGCAGGGATCACCGTACTATCAGCAGAAAGCTGAGAGCTTGCGCTTTGATCCAGAATTCGATCGGCGGTACCGTGAGCGCGGCCAAGCTTTTCGAATGTTCATTCGCGATCGGATCATACCTTGGGTCCGCCAGCGCTACGCACCCCGTTCGCGTGCGAATGGGACACGAAAGCTACGTCACGACTGACCTGTACCTGAACTTCAGGTCCAACCAGGAAATAGTCAATGCGGCTATTGACGGACACGAAACCTACTTTCGAGATTTGATAGAGAAAGCGTGGCGGGGAACTCTCCATGCAGAAGCATAGGTCTTTGAAAAGTAGCGTGGAGCAATTTTCGTATCGACCGATAGAATTGCACCCGCTTCCCCTGGCCAAGGGCATATCCGTCCTCCATCCGGAGAGCGCCGTCATTGTGTTTGATGGCATGGCAAAGGACGTTGGGGCGCTCTGTTACATGCGTCGCCAGAGTAACGTAGCAATGATCAATCGACGTGTCAGACGGGCTAGAGCGGTGGATCTGGATTCGCTCGATCTCGCTAGAACTCGGCTGATCGGTCGTTTTATTGCGCTCGCCTCCGACCTGTTGTACTGCGGCTTTACCAACTCGACCGTGCATGGGTGGGTGGGGTTGTGGATCATCCTGATGGATTGGGCTGATGAAAACGGGCACCCGGATGTTTGCGGCGGAGGCGAGGCAACCTACGTTGGCTTTCGCGCCTATGTGGACTACCTGAGACATCGACTCGATACAAATCAAATCTCGCAGAGAACTGCCTCATCTCGGCAGTTCGCAACCTTGAGACTGATGGAGCGGCTCACCGGTCTACATGACATTCACCGCGGTGTTCGGTTAATCGATATCGCGCGTCCCGGTGATTCGCGTACCACTCCGCCTTCCGAACACGATCTTGGGCGGCTCGAAGGACTATGTGACGCCATCTTTCGAGGGCATAGTGACCTGGTTTTGGAGGGTCGCAAGTTTCCCTACAAAATGGAAGTTCCAAAGTCTCTCGCTTGGGATCGCGATTATGTTTGGCTTTTCCCGCTTAACGGCTTGGCGACCTCAGTTGGTCGGGGCGAGAACGGGTCGGGTGGCGGTCGTGCTTATGCGGCGTATGACTTCGAAAATGGGCTAGTTGCCACCGTCGATGAGATTCGGTCCCGGTTCAATGATGTATCCAATGCTTACAGTTCCATCCGGTATGCACGAAATCGACTCCTTGAGGCCAATCGGAATGGTCGGCACCCTGCAAGGATTGCTGCCGCCGTGCGTGCTCACAATGCTTTCGTGCTTCTTTTCCTCGGGCAAACGGGCATGAATATCTCTGTGGCTTTCGCTCTGCCTTGGGGCGCTGAATATAAGGTTGGAACGTCCCAGCAGGGGTTCAGGGAGATAAAGTGGCGAGCTGGCGGAAAGCTGGTATCGGTTGTAATCCGGAATAAGTTCCTGCCATTGTTTTCGAAATTCATCGAGATCCGTGGTTACCTACTCGATGGTCGCGAATGCGACCGATTGTCTTTCGGTTTGGGAACTGAGCATCGAGGCGACCCGAAGCCGATGACGCAAACGGGACTGGAATCGTTCTACACATCATTGCAGAGGGTCGATCCAACTATTCCACGGATCAGAAACCGGAAGCTACGTGCGGCCAAACAGGATTACCACGTACGAAACGATGATCCGTCCGTCGCGGCTACCATCATGGGCCATTCAGAGGAGACCGCGAGGCGCCACTACACAGCCGGCAGCGAGTCGGCTCATCACGAAGAGATTTCGACCTTCCTGACCAAAGTTGAAGAGTCAGCCCTCAACAAGCGGATAGTCTTACGGGCGAACGAATTAGTGGATGGAGGCGTGCCCGGACATCTGGGGACCTGCGCTGAATTTCATGCTCCTCATGCGATTGGCGACGCCGTCCCCGTGGCACCAGATTGCGGTCGGCAGGAGGGATGTCTGTTTTGCGACAAGCACCGAGTTCATGCTGACGCCCACGACGTTAGAAAACTGGTCAGCTGTGCTTTTGTCATTCAGCAGACAACGTATCTGCCAGGGGCGCAGACCTACTTCGAACCGGTCCTAAATAGAATTTCGTCGCTGCTCGACGCGGTCAAAGCATTCGACGGGATGGCATCGATCGTCTCTGAGATTGAACACGAAGTCGAGGAGTACGGCCAACTCGACGCCTATTGGGCGGAGAAGTGGGCATTGCTCAACGAGCTAGAGGTGATCGTATGACTCGCACGTATCAGGCCAAGCTGGACCTCCCGGCAAGCGCGGCGCTGCCGGACGAATGGGACATGGCTTCGACAGGCATTACACCGCCGGATGACTTCGTGGTCAGCCGATATGCAGACGGAAAAGTAGCATCGCGGTTCGCGGATCTTTACTGGAACTGGACCCCCTACGATCCTGATGGCCGCGCAAGCTGGCTGGTCTTTAACTATTGGCAGAAAACCACGTCCCGAATCGAACGCCCCATGCGGGAACCGATGTCGGCGTTGCGGTCCGATATCGTTAGAGAAATGCAGCGGTTTATGGCTCTTCTGATTTACAAAAAGCGAGGAGCGTCGCTCAGTTTTCGTTCGCTAACCGAGCTTTCGAGCGCCCTCCGTCTGATGGCGCAGTACAGCGAAAAGCAGGAAATTCGCTTCGGAGATTTATGGCAATCATCGGCTCGGCTGGAAGATTTCTGCGCCTCGTTAGAGACCAAACATGTACTTACCAGGGTTTCTCGCCTCATGGCTACGCTCATGGCGATGAATCCGGAAACCGACATAGGCTTCCCATTGGGGTGCGCCGAACTATTCGCTACGCTGCAAAAGCGTGTGAGTGCTTTCCCGGCAAACAGGCAAACGCCACCGATGCCAACTCGGGTCTATTCGTCAGTGCTGTCGGCTCTAAACAGTGAGCTAAACGACTTCGATGCGGTATCCGATCGTTACCTTGCTCTCGTCAGGCGCATTGCGGCCCTCCGCGCGATCCCTCGTGGAGGGCGAGAGAGCCTGTACGATCTGACCGCAATGATCGCAGAGCATGGACTGACGGAATATTTTCGTGAAAAAGGTACCAGTGCGACGGTTCATGGGGTGTCTAGTGGCCTCTCAGATATCCAAGTCGTTTGTCGCTTGACAATTCAGGCATACACCGGCATGCGGCACAGCGAGGCGCAGACGCTGCCGTACCACTGCCTCGCGACGGAAAAGCGCCCCGGTACGAGGCATTATTTCCTGTCTGGACGAACAACGAAATTCGAGAACGGGCGTATTCGTCGAACTCGATGGGTGACCAGCACGGAAGGGGCGAGGGCGGTTTCCGTCGCCCAGCGTGTCGCTTCAGTTATTTACGATGTGGTCGAAAATATTCCAGTCGAATCCGATGACCGGATTAGCAGGTATCCGTTGTTCGTCGCGACTTCGTACCTGGAATTTTCCGGTAAGCCGACGTATCAAGCCGTACGGCAGGATGCGTATCAGACTTCTGACAACCGATTGTCCAGTCCACCGTATGCGCGCTTATTGAAGCGGCTGCGTCCCATCGTCCTTGATGAGGACATCCGCGAGTTGGAGGAAATCGACCCGCATCGCTCCTGGGGCGAAGATCCCGAGTACGCCGTTGGCCAGGCATGGGCGTTGAGATCACATCAATTCCGGCGCTCGCTCGCGCTATACGCACAGCGTAGCGGCCTGGTCTCCCTGCCGTCGCTCCGGAGGCAGTTGCAGCACATTACGAAGGAAATGTCCCTCTACTACTCGAAAGGGTCCGTTTTTGCCAGGAATTTCATTGAGGATGATCCCGCAGACTACAACGAGCACATTTGTAAGGACTGGCGCGACGCTAAACCCGTGTCCGAGGCAATGGCATTTCTTCGTGACGTTGTGTTCGCCGATGAGCCTCTGTTTGGTGCGGCAGGCATCTTCGAACAGCAGAAGAAGAATCGCGGGCAAATCGTAGACCGAGAAGTAACGGTCAAGCAGTTCAAGAAGGGATTGACGGCATACAGGGAAACCCCTTTCGGTGGCTGCGTCAAGGTCGGTGAGTGCGATAAGACCGGCCTGAGAATGATGGGCGTACTGTGCCTGCATGATTGCAAGAATATTGTAATAAAGCTCTCCAAGCTGAATCGCGCCATCGATCAGCAGCAGCATTTGGTCGAGTCCCTGGAGCCGTCTTCGATCACGTATCACATTGAGAGGGACGACTTGGACTCAATGCTACAGGCCCGGAAACGTTGCCTCGAAATCGCCAACAAGGATTCAGACCATGGCTGACACGCTCAATGACTACTTCCAGGCGCTCGAACGCTTGAAATGTGGCACTTCAAAGGTCGTGCCGAAGGGCACTCGAATTTCGAACGATGTCGTTGCATTGGAAGCTGGACGAGGGAAGGGAAGCATCAAGAAGTCGCGCGAGATGTTTGCCGAGTTGATCGCGGAGATTTCGGCGGCGGCGGCCCGGCAAGCGAAACTCGCTGTTAATGACGCCGGCCCAGCTATCAAGGCAGCAAAGCACCGGGCAGAACAGTATCGTCGGCTGTGGGAAGAGGCGCTTGCGCGGGAGGCTTCGCTACTGATGGAGCTTCTCGAAGTACGTCGGGAAATGGCACGGCTGACTGGCGAGAAGGTCCTACCCATTCGCCGGCGCCGAGAGGCTTGACCGATAGGGCACAGGGATAGCGTGACTAGCTGGGCGCTGTGCTACACCGCGCCCAGCCGTTCGATCGGCATCAGGTACCCAACTTTAGCCGCACGCAGCACCACTGCAAACCGCCGGGGATTCGGTGACAATTGAAAGACCTAGGATTTTCGTTGCCTTTCCGGGCTGGACTGTCGCTCGTCGGCCTATCCCCATCAATATCCCCCGCGCGAACGCGCATCGAAACGATCGCTCTTGCGCCAATTTGATGCGCATTTCGGCGGCCGTAATCAGCCAGTTCCGGCATCTCGAGTGCTGCAACAGATGTTCGCGAATACCGAAGCGGCAGCCGAACCGAAGGCCGTTGCCGGTCCAGCTTGTGTGGAAACTGGTTTTCCGCGTCTATGCGAGCGATTGCCGATCAGGTCAATCTTGTTCGGCCCAGACAGCTTGCACCGATCAACCATCGC